>CALNBU010000878.1 GCA_937875615.1 uncultured Archangium sp. | reverse complement strand
GTCGTAGTGGAAGTCGAGCGGGCAGCAGTCGTCCGACGCGCAGGTGCACAGCGAGACGCCGCCGTCGGTGGGCACCGTCCACTCGAAGCCGCGCGGGCAGCAGGAGGTGCCGGCGCACTCGCAGGCCCCCGCGTCGGCGCTGTACTCGTAGCCGGAGGGACAACAGTTCTCGGCGCCGCACACACACTTCTGCTCGTCGGCGAGCCAGCGGTGATCCGCCGGGCAGCAGTCGGAGGCGCGGCACACGCACGCCTCGGAAGCGGCCTCGTACTGGTAGCCCTGTGGGCAGCATTCGCTGCCCCGGCACACGCACATCGCCTCTTCACAGCGGTAGCCGGTGGGGCAGCCCTCGTCGGTGAGACACACGCAGACCCCGCCGTCGCCCTCGGTGTAGCCGTTGGGGCAGGTGGGGTTGAGCGCGCTGCGGGCGCAGCCGGCGAGCAACAGCAGACAGGTGACGGGGAAGAGCCTCATTCTCGTGAGTACGCGTAGGTGAGCCGCACGGTGGCGCCGGGCGGGGGCACGTAGTTGCCGAGGAAGACGACGGAGTTGGTGTCGGGCCGGTACTGCCAGCCGTTGACCGGATCCTGGGGAACGGCGACGCCGTTGACGGTGACCAGCACCGAGGTGGTGACCGGCTGCAGCGTCAAGGGGAAGACGCGCTTGAGGGTGTTGATGGCCTGGGCGATGCGCAGCAGCGTCTGCTCGAAGCTGGCGTCGCAGATGCTCCCCACGATGCCGCCGGTCTTGGTGGCCACCTCGGCGTAGCGGAAGGCCGGGTCGGCGAGGCTGCCGTACAGGCCGGACTCACCGGGCGAGACGCAGCCGTTGGGCAGGGTGCCGCCGATGACCGAGAAGCTGACCAGGTTCTCGTTGCCCTTGCCCTTGAGGCTCTTGAAGACGCGGGCGTAGTAGTCGGTGTTGCCGAAGCTGGAGTCGTCTTCGTTGGTGACGGCGATGATGGCCAGCGCGGCGTCAGGGCGCACCAGGCCCTCGTTGTCTCCTCCGGGCGCGATGTTGGGCGCGGTGAGGCCGAACTGGGCCATGCGCAGGCCCTGCTCCCAGCGGGAGCGGGAGTCGGGGAAGGTGGTGTTGGCCTCGAACACGGCACGGGGATCAGAGGTGCTGTTGCGGATGATCTTCGTGGCGCCGCGGATCTTCCCGCCGTCGGCGAAGACCAGCGAGGTCACGCCCATCTGGAAGTCGACCTGAAGCAGCAGCAGCTCCTGGACGAAGCGGGCGAAGTTGCCCACCAGGGTGGCGCGCTCATTGGTCATCGAGCCGGAGTCGTCGATGAGCCAGAGGATGTCGACCACGCCGTCCGACTGCTGCAGCTCGTCGACCTGGATGGAGTCCACCCGCGGCGGGTCGACGAGCGCCACCCGGCCCACGGGCGAGCGGTCGACCACCGGGGGCTTGATGGCCACGGGGGAGAGAATGGGAGGCGCCACCTCGGGCACGGCTGCTCCGCGGCCGTTTTCCCGGCCGACCGGGTCGCAGCCCGCCAGCAGCAGGGCGAGCGCTGTCAGCTTCCATCGCATTGGCACACCTTCTCGCATGCAAGGGCCGGGTGCAGCACGTAAGTTGTTGAAAACCCCACCAGGCCTCCCGGGCCGCTACGACATCCCTGCCAGCCATGCGCACTTTCCTGCTCCTTTCCGTCGTCGTCGCCACCGCGTCAGGGTGTCACTGCAGCCCGGCCACCCCGCAGCCGGTGACGCTGCGGGTGGTGAACACCACGCGCTTCCCCATCTACGTCGACGGCACCCAGCACAAGCTGGGGCTCACCGTGCAGCGGGAGGTGGCCGGGGAGCTGTTCCCGTTCGATGATCTCGCCTGCGAGTGCCGCGCCTGTGCGCAGGTCTGCTCCCTGGACTGCGAGTGCCCCGACGCCGGCGGCCCGCAGGTGTTCGAGCTGGCGCCCGACGCGCGCGAGGAGCGCACCTGGGACGGCGTCATCCGCATGGCGGGCAACTCCCGCTGCGGCGAGTGCCTCGACGCGGTGAACGCCCCGCTCAACGAGCCCTTCACGCTCGAGCTGTGCTTCTCGGTGCAGCGCCCGGCGGGCCTGCGCTTCGACGACGCGGGCGTCGCGGAGGGCGCGATCCCGGTGGTGACGCGCCAGTGCACCACCAAGAGCTTCACCCCGCAGGATCTGGTGGTGGAGCTGGGGCCTCCGCGGGGCGCCGCCTGCACCCAGGCCGCCGATTGCCGAGGGGCGGGGGAGCTCTGCTTCGACGGCGCCTGCACCACCGGGTGTCCGGCCAACGATTTCCCGGCCATCGGCTCCGACTGGCTGCTCAACATCGCCAGCGCCGACAACATGGGCTTCTTCGAGCAGACCGCGCGCACCCGGGGCAGCCAGTTCCAGGGCACCGGCACGCTCACCTCGGTGGTGTACCAGTCGAACACGCTCTCGCTGGCGTTCTCGCGGACCTCCGGCGGCGAGACGCTCACCGGGCGGGTGCAGATCAAGCTCCCGGTGGGGACCGGCGCGCCGCTGTCCACCGGGGCGGAGGTGACCGCGACGCTGGTCGACGACGGCGCCTCGCGGCCCGCACGGGCCTTCGTGATGCGCGACGCGGCGAGCGGCGAGCTGCTCTTCGCCGCAGACATGGTGGAGGGCACCCGGCTGCTGACGCCGCAGGACCTCGCCCCCTTCCAGGTAGGCAGCAGCGCGGTGGCGGCGGGGTGCACGCAGGACGCCTGCGGCCGCTTCGTGCAGTCGGCGGCGACCCTGAGCGACGGCGCGACCTCGGTGTCGGTGCTCCCCGGCGCCACCGGGAAGCTGCCGGTGGGCCAGCGCGAGTGGACGCTGCTCAACGTGGGGAACGGCCGCTACGACGGCCTCAACCCCCAGTGCGAGGTGTCCGAGTTGAGACCCTTCGTCTTCTGGAGGTCAAAGCCGTAGGGCTTTTGCTAGGCTCTCGCGTCCATGCCGCCCGCCGCGAAATCATCGTCGGACCTCGACCGCGGCCGCCGCATCGGGAAGTACGAGATCATCACCCGACTCTCGGTCGGCGGCATGGCGGAGCTGTTCCTCGCCTTTCTGCCCGGGCCGGGCGGCTTCAAGAAGTTCGTCGCGCTCAAGCAGATCCTCCCCGACATCAAGGCCGACGACGCCTTCGTGAAGATGTTCCTCGACGAGGCGCGCATCACCGCGGCCTTCAACCACTCCAACATCGGCCAGGTGTTCGACCTGGGCGAGGAGCGCGACGAGCTGTACCTGGCGATGGAGTTCATCGCCGGCCAGAACCTCGAGCAGACGGTGAAGCGCGCCGCCAAGCGCGAGATGGCGATCCCGGTGGGCTTCGCCGCGCGCGTGGTGCGCGACGCGGCCATGGGGCTCCACTACGCGCACAACTTCATGGACCCCGCGGGCCAGCCGATGAGCGTGGTGCATCGCGACGTCAGCCCCAAGAACGTGATGATCACCTGGACCGGCCAGGTGAAGGTCATCGACTTCGGCATCGCCAAGGCGCGCGGCCGCCTCAACCGGACCCAGGTGGGCGTGGTCAAGGGCACCTCCGGGTACATGTCGCCCGAGCAGGTGCGCAACGAGACGCTCGACGGGCGCACCGATCTCTTCGCCGCCGCGGTGATGCTGCACGAGCTGCTGTCCGGCGAGCGGCTCTTCACCGGGCCGACCGACGCGGCGATGATGCTGCGCATCGTCGACGGCGCCGCCGAGAACCCCGCCGCGAAGAACCCCTACGTGTCGGCGCAGCTGGCCGAGGTGGTGCTCAAGGGGCTCTCCAAGAAGCGGGAGCAGCGCTACGCCTCGGGCCGCGACTTCGCGCGGGCCATCGAGCAGGCCTGCCCGGAGCTGTTCGAAGACGAGGAGGTGGCCGAGTTCATGGGCCAGCTCTTCGACGACAAGATCGCCATCACCCGCTCCCTGCTCGAGCAGGCCAACGTCGATGGCGACGTGAAGCAGGCGGCCGAGGGGCTCACCGCGGAAGATCAGCCGGAGGCCCGCCCGGCGCGCAAGACCGGCGGCCTCGGCGCCCGGGCCACCGCGACGCCGCACCCCCGGGCCGGGGTGAAGGTGGCCTCGAGCGGCAAGCTGCCGCGCGTGGGGACCAACCCCGGCATGAGCGCCAAGCCCTCGTCGCGCAACCTCCCTCAGGTGGGCCGCCAGGCGGGCCGCTCGTCGATGCGCCTGCCGAAGCGGGCGAGGATCCAGCCGACCTGCGCGTGGATGCCGAGGATGCCGAGCGCGGCGTTGATCAGCATCCACTTCACCTGGTCGGGGCCGAAGATGGTCAGGTAGAACACCATGTACACGACGATGGCGATGCCGCCGTGCATGTACAGGAAGACCAGGTCCG
>CALNBU010000877.1 GCA_937875615.1 uncultured Archangium sp. | reverse complement strand
GGGATGATGGGGTTTTCGGGCACGTTCAGCTTGCCGTTGACCAACGAGATTTTCTGACCAGCCATGGTGAGGGAACTCCTTCTTGAGGTTCGGTGTAAAAACCGGCGCAATGTGGGGCGCGCTCCCTCAAATTTCAACCCGTAATCACCGGCGCGTTTCTTCTTTGCCGGCCAGCGCCGCCGCGTAGAGTGCGCCGGCTTCGACCACTTCCAACAAGGAGTCTTATACGTATGAATCGGTTTCTTGCTGCATCATTGACGCTTGCGCTTTTCGCGTGTGAGCCCATCGACGAGAACGGAGACGGTGTCTCCGACGGCGTCGTCAAGCCCGACACGGTCTCGCAGGTCGCCGCGTCGAAGGCCGTCGGGACCGTGTCCGGTCTGGTCGTCAGCTCGTCCCGCGCGGGCGTGGGTGGCGTCTCGGTGACGTTGGTCCTCGGGGCGGGCGGCGAACAGCCGACCTACACCACGACGACCAGCGACTCCGGCGTGTTCTCGTTCAAGCACGTACCTGCTGGTGGCACCGGCACGCTGCTGTTCGAGAAGGCCGGCTACTCGTCGGCGCGTACCTCGGTGGGGATCCCGGCCGCAGCCGGCAACTTCCCCCTCAACGACGCCAACGGCGACGTGGGGCAGATCTCGCTGTCTCCGCTGACCAGCAGCGTCTGGTTCCGCGTCTACACCGCCGATGGCGCACCGGCCGCCGGCGCCAACGCGTTCCTCGAGTTCCCCGCCGCGTCCTTCGACAAGTCGGGCTCCGTCGCTGGCCGGCACACCGCGACGGCCCAGGTGGGCGCCGACGGCGTGCTGCGCTTCGACAACGTCCCCGATCTGGCCCCGCTGAGCCAGCTGACCAACACCCCCGTGTCGCTGGTGGTCGCCGCCTTCGACCAGAACGGCGACGGCACGCCCGACTTCCACGGCCACGGCGCCTCCTGGCCCGTCTCGACGCTCTACACCTCGGCCGGCTTCGCGCCGATCACGCTGAACCGCTTCGAGAGCACCGCCCCGCTGCGCATCATCGGCACCAACGTGGCGTCGTTCAATGACGGCGCGGGCAGCCCCCCGTACCGGAACGCGGTGCGCGGCTCCGACCCGGTCACCGTCACCTTCAACCAGCCCGTCACCAGCAGCGGCACCGCGCAGCTGGTCACCGTGCTCGCGGAGGACTGCGAGTCCACCGTGGGGATCACCGTCACCCAGACCTCGCCCTTCAGCCTCTCCGTCGCCCCCTCGGGTGGCGCCTGGGAAGCCGGCGCGGAGTTCAACATCGCGGTGCGCGTGACGGGCGTCGAGACCGGCGAGACCAACACCTACATCGGCTACTTCTTCGGCCTCGACCCTGCCACGCCGAAGGGCGTCGACTCCGTGAGCTTCCGGGCCTTCAAGCCCGCTGGCACCATGGCCATGCAGACCGTCTTCACGCCTGCCTCCGACACGCTGTACGCGTTCTTCGACGCGCCGGTGCGCGACCAGGGCGCTGGCGACGCGGTCGTTCAGTTCGACCTCGACATCAACAACAACAGCAACCGGCAAGACTGCGGCGAGTACCAGGGCACCACCACCGGAGAGTTCCAGGCGCTGTGTGGCCTCAACCTCTATGCGGATGAGCCGCTGACCGCGCTGCGCAGCACCGACAGCTTCTTCACCTGTCTGCCCTCGGGCTACACCAACCGCTGGGTGGTGCAGGGCACGGTGCAGCCTGCCCTGGAACAGGCGATGGCCGCGCTCGACGTCGGTCAATTGTCCAATCCCATTCCCGTCGATGGCGGCGTCTAC
>CALNBU010000876.1 GCA_937875615.1 uncultured Archangium sp. | reverse complement strand
CGTCTCAAGAAGGCACGGGAGTAACCCCATGATGGACCCTGAAGCCACGCCGTCGTCGGACGCCTCGTCTTCCTCGCGCGACGGCACCCAGCGCCACGCGATTCCGTGGGGACAGCACGCGGAGCTGGTGCTGCACGCGCCCGCCGCCACGCTCGTCGTGTCGCCGCTGCCGGAGGGAGAGAAGCCCTACCTGGTGACGCACGGCCGGGTGGAGACGCGCATCCAGGAGCACGGCCGGGTGACGAAGGTGGAGCTGATGCCGCGCGAGGCCGGCTTCCTGTCCCTGTTCTGGCGCCACGGCGGACAGGCGGAGCTGTTCGTTCCACCGGACGTGCGCGCGAAGCTCCTGCTGGACGCGGGCGCGGTGCGCATCTCCGGCCTGAAGGACTGCGAGCTGGAGCTGAACACCGACGCGGGCACGGCGAGCCTGCGCGACGTGCACGGCAAGCTGACCCTGCGCACGGGCGCGGGCCGCATCATCGGCGAGCGCGTGGGCGGCACCCTCCACGTCCACGCCGCCGCGGGCGCGGTGAAGAACCCCTCGCCGATTCCCATCGCGGTCAGCGCCCGGCACGTGCACCTCGACCAGGCGACGCTGGAGGCGCTGTTCGGCGCCGGCGCCACCTTGACCAGGTTCCGGGACATCAGCCAGCCCGGGCAGTTCGCCGCCGAACAGAAGGTGAACCTCATCGGGCCCCGCCATCGCATCAACGGGGTGCGGGTGCTGGGGCCGCTGCGCAGGAGCTGTCAGGTGGAGGTGTCTCGCACCGACGAGTTCACGCTCGGCATCGACGCGCCCATTCGCGACTCCGGGAACACGCAGGGCTCCGCGCCCATCACCCTGGAGGGGCCGGCTGGCGTGGTGCACCTCAAAGAGGGGCTCATCTGCGCGCGGCGGCACATCCACATGCCGCCGGAGGAGGCCGAGGCCTACGGCGTGTCGGACGGCGATGAGGTGGAGGTGGCCGTCACCGGCGGGCCGAGAGACCTCACCTTCGGCGACGTGCTGGTGCGCGTGAGCCCGAAGTTCAAGTTGGAGATGCACCTCGACACCGATGAGGGCAACGCCGCGGAGCTGAACGCGGACGCCACGGGGCAGCTCGTCTACACCGAGGCGCACGGCGCCACCGCGTCGCTCCGGAGCCGGCGGACGCCGAAGTCGGAGGTGTGAGCGGCGCGCTCAGCCGCGGCGCGGCGCGGCGTCGCCTGGCGTGAAGGCGTCGAGGAGCGCGTCGAGCTCCCGCGGGCCGAAGGGCTTGAGCAGCACCCGCGGCGTGTGTGTGGCGAGGAAGGTCTCGGTCTCTTCTGTGTACGCGCCGCCGGTCACGAAGACGAAGGTCTTCCGGGTGGACTCCGGCAGGCGCTCCCACAGCGCCATGCCCGAGAGGTCCGGCATGTTCAGGTCGCACAGCACCACGTCGAAGGGCTCCCGTTGGAGCAGCTCCAGCGCCGCCGCTCCGGAGGTGGCGAGGCTGACGCGGTGACGGCGCGCCAGGAGCCGCTGGGTGGCGCGCGCGACCACCGCCTCGTCGTCCACCACCAGCACGCGCAGCCCCTGGGGTGGCGCGGGGGACGTGGGCGCCGCGCCCGCCAGCGGGAGCCGCACGGTGAAGCGCGCGCCATGTCCGAAGGTGCTCTCGACGGTCAGCTCTCCTCCGTACTCCCTCACCACGCCGCGGGTCAGCGACAGCCCCAGGCCCGCGCCTTCGCCACGGTGGCGGGTGCTGAAGAAGGGGTCGAACACCCGGGGCAGCACGTCGGGCGCGATGCCGGTGCCGGTGTCCTCGACCTCGATGAGCGCGGAGTCGCCGTCGACGCGGGTGCTGACGCGCAGCTCGTTGTCCTCGGCCTGCCCCGGAGGGATGGCCTGGGCGGCGTTGGTGAGCAACTCCAGCACCACCTGGCTGAGGCGCGCCTCGTTGGCCCACACCGGCGGGACCGGCTGGAGCTCGACGGTCACCCTGGTGCGGTCCTGCAGCGCGTGGTGCGTCAGGTTGAGCGCGGCGCGCACCAGCCTGGGGACATTGCACGCCGACCGCGCCTCCGGGGAGATGCGGGAGAAGGGCCGCAGCGCCGCGACGATGTCTCGCACGCGCTCCACGCCCTCCTTCGCTTCCCGCACCGCGTCGATGAGCTCCGTAGACGCCCCGGGTTGGTGGGCCGTGGGCTGGGCCAGCGCCTCGGAGACGAAGTTCAGGTTGGCGGAGATGAAGGCCAGGGGGTTGTTGATCTCATGGGCGACGCCGGCGGCCATGGTGGAGAGGCTGTTGAGGCGCTCGTCGAGGCGCTGCTGGGCGCTCATCAGCGCCTGCTGGGTGACGTCCTGCACCACCGTGAGCTGGTACTCGCTGGTCTCGCGCAGCCAGAGGTTGACCGCGCGGAGGTTGCCCGCCGCGGTGCGCAGCCGCACGAAGATGGGGTGCGCCGGGTCGGGCGCGGCGGCGTAGGTGCGCAGGCGCACCAGGTCGAGCGGCTCGACGAACGGCTCCAGCGAGGTGACGCGGGCCTGGCCCAGCTCCAGCAACTCGCGGAGCTGCGAGGTGAGGGTGACCGAGCCGTCGCGCAGGTTCTTCTCGAGCACCGCGAGCCGGGTGAGCTCGAAGGCGTCGTGCACCACCTCCCGGGCGCGCGCCAGCTCGCGTTGCTCGGCCAGCCGCGCGGTGATGTCCACGCCGCGCGCGAAGTAGGTGGCGCCGCCCTGGGGCGCGTTCCCGCGGGCCATCTGCCAGGTGATGCTCCGCCACTCGCCGCGCTCGGTGCGCACCCGTGAGGTGAACTCCCGGGAGCGGCCGCCGGCCTCGCGGATCAACACCGCGCGGGCGACGTCGTCGGGGTGGGTCATGGAGCGGAGGCCTTCGCCCAGGTAGCTGGCGTGGTCGCGGCCCAGCGCGGTCACCACCGCGTCGTTGACGTGCAGGACCTGGAGGTCGGCGTCGGTGACGATGAGGAGATCCCGGGAGAGCTCGAAGAAGCGCTCGAACACCCGCAGCTCGCTCACCACCGTCAGCTCCCGGGTGATGTCGAGCAACGTCACCAGCAGCAGCCCGACCTCGCCGTCGGGCCGCAGGCGGGGCAGCGCCGACACCAGCAGGTCCCGGTAGTGTCGCTCGTCGCGGCGCAGCGCGAGGTGTTGGCGGTAGACGGGCGCGCGCCGGCTGACGGCGCGTCGGGCCGGCTGCGCGTCCGGCGGCAGTGGTGCGAGGTCTGCGCTCAGGAGCGCGTCGGGAGGAAAGGGGTCGCCCGGCTGCAGGCCGAGCAGCGCGCGCGCCTCTCCGTTGGCGGCCAGCACGCGCAGGTCGGCGTCGCAGAGCACCACCGCTTCGGCGAAGCCCTCGATGAGCTGCTGGAGTCCCCCGCGCATTGGAGCCGCTTCATCCTACTCGTGTCGTCGGAGCGGAAAAGCGTCGTGGTCCAGGGGCCCGGTGTAGGCTCCCGGCCCTCGTGAGCGGAATCATCTCCTCGCGCCTCAAGGCGCGCATGAAGTCGTGGACGGAATCACTGGTGGGCGACGAGAACGTCGCGCGACTCAAGGACACCCGCACGTCCGCCGAGTACGGCGTCGACGCGTTCGGCTTCGACCTCGACTACGCGCTGTCGACGGTGGGGCCCATCCTCTGGCTCGCGCGGCACTACTGGCGCACGCAGGTGTACGGCATCGAGAAGGTCCCGCCGGGCCGGGTGCTGCTCATCGCCAACCACTCCGGGCAGCTGCCCGTCGACGGGGCGATGATCGGCGCGGCCATGCTGACCAGGGCCAACCCGCCGCGGGCCATCCGCTCCATGGTCGAGAAGTGGGCGCCCACGCTGCCCTATGTCTCCACCTTCTTCGCGCGCGTGGGGCAGGTGGTGGGCACGCCCGAGAACTGCTTGCGGCTGCTCGAGCAGGACCAGGCGATCCTGGTGTTCCCCGAGGGCATCCGCGGCATCAGCAAGCTGTACTCGGAGCGCTACCAGCTCCAGGAGTTCGGCCTCGGCTTCATGCGCCTGGCGTTGGAGACGCGCACCCCCATCGTGCCCATCGGCGTGGTGGGAGGAGAAGAGCAGGCGCCGGCCATCGCCAACCTGAAGCCGCTGGCGAAGCTGTTGGCGATGCCGGCCTTCCCGGTGACGCCGTGGGGGCTGCCGGTGCCGCTGCCGTCGCAGTACCACCTGCACTTCGGTGAGCCCATCACCTTCACCGGGCGCCCCGACGACGACGACGCGGAGCTCGAGAAGAAGGTGAACGTGGTGAAGAGCGCCGTCTCCCAGCTGCTCGAGAAGGGGCTGGAGGAGCGCAAGGGGGTCTTCTTTTGAAGAAGGTGGTGTTGACCGGAATCTCGGGGAACCTGGGGCGCGCGGTGGCCAAGGCGCTGCACCGGGAGGCGGAGGTCATCGGCGTCGACCGACGGCCCTTCATCGGGCGCCCGAAGGACATCGCGCACCATGAGATCGACGTGCGCAAGCGCAAGCTCGAGGCGCTGTTCCGCAAGACGCGCCCCGACGCGGTCATCCACATGGGCATCATGCACGACCCCCGGCTGGCGGCGGCCGAGCACCACTCGTTCAACGTGGTGGGCACCATGAAGGTGCTCGAGTGCGCGGCGCGCTACGGGGTGAAGAAGGTGGTGCTGCTGTCCTCGGCCAACGTGTACGGGCCGTCGCCGGAGAACTCCAACTTCCTCACCGAGGAGTCGCCGCTGCTGGCGGCCTCGCGCTTCCCCCAGGTGAGAGACCTCATCGAGGTCGACATGCTGGCCCACGGCTTCTTCTGGAAGCACCCGGAGATCGAGACCGTGGTGCTGCGGCCGGTGCACATCGTGGGCGCCAGCATCCGCAACGCGCCGTCGAACTACCTGCGCATGAAGCGGCCGTGGCTCATGGCGGGCTTCGACCCCATGGTGCAGCTCATCAACACCGAGGACGTGGCCTCGGCCATGGTCGCGGCGCTCAAGCCGAAGCTCAAGGGCGTCTACAACGTCACCGGGCCCGGGCAGGTGCCGCTCTCCACCGTGTTCGAGGAGCTGGGCAGCCGCCCGCGCAGCGTGCCGCACGTGCTGGCGCGTCCGCTGCTCGGCGCGCTCTTCCGCTACC
>CALNBU010000875.1 GCA_937875615.1 uncultured Archangium sp. | reverse complement strand
GGGAGCTGCCGCCGGTGGAGGTGCCCGGCGTGTTGCCGCTGGAGCGCACCACAGCGGTCCGCGAGGGGCGGCCGTCGGGCCGTCGCTTCGGTGAGCTGGTGCACGCGGTGCTGGCCATGGTGCCGCTCGACGCCGAGGGAGAGACGGTGGCCGCCACCACCGGGGTGGTGGCCCGTCAGCTGGGCGCCACCGAGGACGAGCGCGCGGCCTGCCTGGAGGCGGTGACGGTGGCGTTGGCGCACCCGAGGCTGGCCGCGGCGCGCGCGGCCGCCGTCGTCCGCCGGGAGGTGTCCATCGTCGACCACCTCGATGACGGCACCATCGTGGAGGGCGTCATCGACCTCGCCTACGAGCTCGACGGGACGTGGTGGGTGGTGGAGTTCAAGACGGACCTGGCCATCGACGCGCAGCGCGCGCGCTACGAGGCGCAGACCCAGGCCTACGTGCGGGCCATCTCCGCGGCCGCCGGTCAGGTGGCGCGCGGCGTGTTGCTCAACGTGTGACGGTCACCGCCAGCCGCCGCCCAGCGCCTGGTAGAGATTCACCACCGCGTTGAGCTGCTGCTTCCTGGTCTCGATGAGCTCCAGCTGCGACTCCAGCGCCTCCCGCCGCGTCAGCAGCACCTCCACGTAGTCGGCGCGCGCCGAGGCGAAGAGGTCGGCGGAGATGGCGCTGGACTCGTTCAGCTTCTCCGCCGCGGCGGCGCGGAGCGTGTAGCTCTTCTCGAGGTTCTCGATGGCGCCCAGCTGGCTGCCCACCTCGGCGACGCCCTTGAGGATGGCGCGCTCGTAGTTGAACACCGCCTGCTGCTGCTTCGAGTTGGCGGTGAAGTAGTTGGCCGTCAGCTGGTTGCGGTTGAACAGCGGCGCCAGCAGCTCGGTGGCGGCGTTGTAGAAGAGCGAGGCGGGCGTGGTGACCAGCTTGAGGATGTCGAAGGACTGGGTCCCGAAGGCGGCCGTAATCGCCAGCGAGGGGAAGAAGCTGGCGCGGGCCACCTTCACGTCGAGCGCGGCGGCCGAGAGCCCCAGCTCCGCCTGCTTGACGTCGGGGCGGTTGACCAGCAACTGCGCGGGGAGCCCGGCGTGCACCGCGGGCGGCAGCAGCGAGGTGAAGTCGCGGGGGTCGCGGTCCACGTGCTGGGGGAACCGGCCCACGAGGAAGTTGATGCGGTTCTCGAGGGCCACCTGCTGCTGGGCGATGGTGTACTGCCGGCTCTCGTTCTTGAGCACCTCGGCCTCGAAGCGCTTCACCGCCAGCTCCGTCACGCGGGCCGCGTCCTTCTGGGCGCGCACGCTCTCGAGCGCGTCCTGCTGGAGCGCGAGGTTCTGCCTGAGCACCGCGAGCTGGGCGTCGAGCGCGAGCAGCTCGTAGTAGCTGTTGGCGATCTCCTGCACCAACAGGGTGATGGTGAAGTTCCGCCCCTCGACGCTGGCGAGGTAGCGCGCCGCCGCGGCGCGGGTGGCGCTGCGCAGCTTGCCCCACGCGTCGATCTCCCACGAGGCGTAGAGGCTGAGGTTGAAGTCGAGGAGGTGCTCCGGCACGCCGTGCGCTTCGTCGCTCACGCCCTGGCTGGTGGTGCGGCCGACCTTCTCGATGCCGGTGCCCACCCGGGCGCCCACCTTCGGCCAGTACTCCCCCTTGCGCGCGTCCACCTCGTACTGCCCGATGTCCAGCTCGAGCGAGACGATGTTCAGCTCCTGGTTGTGCGCGAGCGCGGTGTCGATGAGCGCGGCCAGCCTGGGGTCTCCGAAGAACTCGCTCCACTTCACGTCCGCGGAGTTGGTCTCGTCGGTCGAGCCGGCGAAGGTGTCGGGGACGCCGCGGTCGGGCTCGCGGGGCGCGTTGACCAGCGCGGGGATGCAGCCCGGGAGCACCGCCAGCCACAGCAGCAGCAGATGTCTACGCTTCATGGCCGGTTCCCTCCGTCAGCGGCATTTCGGCCTCGTCCCGGATGAGCGCGCGGCCCTCGGCCAGCGAGCCGAAGACCACGTACAGCCCGGGCACCACGATGACACCGAAGACGGTGCCGAAGAGCATCCCGCCGAGCGCGGAGGCGCCGATGGTGCGGTTGCCGATGGCGCCGGGGCCGGTGGCCGTCACCAGCGGCAGCAGGCCGGCGATGAAGGCGAAGGAGGTCATCAGGATGGGGCGGAAGCGCACCTTCGCGCCCTCGACGGCGGCCGCTGCGATGCTCAGGCCCTGCGCGTGCTTCTGCACCGCGAACTCCACGATGAGCACCGCGTTCTTCCCCAGCAGGCCCACCAGCATCACCATGCCGACCTGCGCGTAGATGTCGTTGGCGAGGCCCATCAGCTTCAGCAGCAGGAACGAGCCGAAGATGCCCGCCGGCAACGACAGCAGCACCGAGAGCGGGAGGATGAAGCTCTCGTACTGGCCGGCCAGCACCAGGTACACGAAGAGCAGCACCACCACGAAGATGGCGAGGGCCTCGTGGCCGCGCTGCGCCTCGTCGTAGGACAAGCCCTCCCAGGCGATGTCGTAGCCGCGGGGGAGCGTCTGCTTCGCCACCTCGCGCACCACGTCGATGGCGTCGCTGCTGGTGTAGCCCGCCGCCGGCGCGCCGCGGATGGCGGCCGAGGTGTAGAGGTTGTAGCGGGTAATCTCGTTGGGCCCCTGCGTCTTCTTGAGCGTCATGAAGGCCGAGTAGGGAACCATCTCGTCGCGGTCGTTCTTCACGTACAGGTCGAGGATGTCCGAGGGGAGCCGCCGGTACTCGGGCGCCGCCTGGGTGTAGACCTTGAAGAACTGCCCGAAGCGGATGAAGCCCTGCTCGTAGGTGCTGCCGAGCAGGATGTCGAGGTTCTCCAGGGCCTTGCCGATGGAGACGCCCTTCTGCATCGCCGCCGCGTTGTCGAGCACCAGCTCGTACTGGGGGTAGTTGGTGGCGAAGAAGGTGAAGAGGCCGGTGAGCTCCGGGCGCTGGTGCAGGGCGTCCATGAAGCGCTGGTTCACCTCGCCGAAGGCGCGGTAGTCGGCGCTGTTGGTCTTGTCGAGCAGCCGCAGCGAGAAGCCGTCCGCCGCGCCGTAGCCGGGCACCGCCGGCGGCTCGAAGAACTCCACCACCGCGGGGATGTCCCGCGCCTGGGCCTCGAGCTCCTCGAAGAGCTCGTGCATCGACTGCTTCCGCTGCGACCACGGCTTGAGGTTGATGAGGCAGGTGCCGGCGTTGGAGCCGCGCCCCTCGGTGAGCACCTCGTAGCCCGCGAGCGAGGACACCGACTCCACCGCGTCGAGGCGGCTCAGGCGCTCCTGGAGTTGGCGGGCGATGGCGTTGGTGCGCTCCAGCGTGGTGCCGGGCGGCGTCTGGATGATGGCGTACACCATGCCCTGGTCTTCGTTGGGGATGAAGCCGGAGGGCAGCCGGGCGTTGACCGCCAGCGTGCCCGCGCAGAAGAGCGCCAGCAGCCCGAAGGTGACGCCGCGGCGGTTCACCACCCGCTCCAGCACCGCCACGTAGCGCGCCGCGCCGCGATCGAAGCGACGGTTGAAGGCGTCGAGCAGCCAGCGCACCGGCGTCTTCCGCTTCGGCTGGCCGTGGTCGTTCTTGAGCAACATGGCGCACAGCACCGGGGTGAGGGTGAGCGCGACCACGCCGGAGATGACGATGGAGGTGGCCATGGTGATGGCGAACTGTCGGTAGAAGATGCCCACCGGGCCGCTCATGAAGGCCACCGGCACGAAGACCGCGGTCATCATCAGGGTGATGGCGATGATGGCGCCGGAGATCTCTCCCAGCACCTCCTTCGCCGCCCGGTAGGGAGAGAGGTGCGCCTCGGCCATCTTGGCGTGCACCGCCTCCACCACCACCACCGCGTCGTCGACCACCACGCCGATGGCCAGCACCAGCGCGAAGAGCGTGATGAGGTTGATGGTCAACCCCAGCGCCTGCATCACCGTGAAGGCGCCCACCAGCGAGACCGGCACCGCCAGCGAGGGGATCAAGGTGGAGCGCCAGTCGCCGAGGAAGAGGAAGACCACCAGGGCGACCAGCACGAAGGCCTCGCCCAGGGTGTGCAGCACCTTCTCGATGGAGGCGTCGAGGAAGCTCGAGACGTCGTAGCTGATCTTGTAGTCCATGCCCGGCGGGAAGGAGGGGCGCTGCGCCTCGAGCAGCGCCTTGACGTCGGCGATGACGTCGCGCGCGTTGCTGCCGAAGTTCTGCTTGAGCACGATGGCCGCCGAGGGGTGGCCGTCGAGCGTGGAGTAGATGTCGAAGAACTCGCTGCCCAGCTCCACCTCGGCGAGGTCCTTGAGCCGGAGGAACTGGCCGTCTGGGTTGGCGCGGACGATGATGTCTTCGTACTGCTCGGGCTTGTTGTAGCGGCCCTGGTAGACGAGCACGTACTCCAGCGCCTGCGACTGCTTGCCCGACGCGCCGCCGGTGCGGCCCGGGCGGCCGATGACGCTCTGCTCTTCGAGCGCCTTCATCACCTCGTCGGTCGACACGTTGTAGGCGCGCATGCGGTCGGGCTTGAGCCACACCCGCATGGCGAACTGCCGGCTCCCGAGGATCTGCACGCGCCCCACGCCGCTGACCCGCTTGAGCTCCGGGAGCAGGTTCACGTTGGCGTAGTTGTAGATGAACTTCTCGTCGGCCTTCGGCTCGACGCTGTAGAGGTTCACGTACATCAGCATGCTCGGCTGCACGCGCGAGATGACCACGCCCTCGCGCTGCACCAGCTCCGGCAGCAGGTTCATCACCTGGTCGATGGCGTTCTTCACGTTCACCACCGCCGCGTTGGGGTCGGCGTCGAGGCCGAACACCACCTGCAGGGTGGCCTCACCGGCGCTGGTGGCGTCGGAGATGATGTACTTCATGCCCGGGACGCCGTTGATGGACTTCTCGAGCGGGATGAGCGTGGACTGCACCAGCACGTCGGCGCTGGCGCCGGGGTAGGCGATGGTGACCATCACCCGCGGCGGGGAGATTTCTGGAAACTGCGAGACCGGCAAGGTGCGGATGGCGAGGACGCCCAGGAAGACGAGCGCCAGCGACAGCACCATCGCCAGCACCGGGCGATGCATGAATTTGGTGAACATGGGTGGCCCTCACTCAGCGGGGACGTCGAGGTTCGCCAGCGCCCGGTCGGGCTCGATGAACTCCAGCGAGACGCGCACGCGCGAGAGGCCCTCGAGCAACAGTCGGTCGGTGTCCTGGAGGCCCCCGTCGACCACGAAGAGGTGCGGCAGCTCGTGCGTCACGGAGATCTCTCGCGCGTGCGCGACGTTCTTCGCGTCGACCACGTAGACGAAGCGCTTGTCGAGGACCTCGAAGGTCGACTTCTGGGGAATCAGCAGCGCGCGCTCGAGCTCGGTGCGCATGACGACGCGCCCCGTCTCTCCGTGCCGCAGCAGCCCGACGGGGTTGGGGAAGGTGGCGCGGAAGGCGATGGTGCCGGTCTCGGGGTTGAAGTCGGCCTCGATGGTCTCCACCCGGCCCGGCTGGTCGAAGACCTTCCCGTTGGCCATCACCAGGCTCACCAGCGGGGCCTCCCCGGTGCCGGCGCGGGCGCGGTAGTCGAGGTACTCGGCCTCGGTGACGTTGAAGTACACCCACATGCGGCCGTTGTCCGAGAGCGTGGTGAGCAGCTCTCCTTCGGACACCAGGCTCCCCAGCCGGACGCTCAGCCGCCCCATGATGCCGTCGAAGGGCGCCTTCACCTCGGTGAAGCCGCGGTGAAGGCGCGCCAGCGAGCTCGCTGGACGAGACGATCTTCCGCTCGGCGAGGGTGCGGGTGTTCTCGTACTCGAGGCGCGCAAACTCAGCCTCGGCCTCGGCCTTCTTCAGCTCTGCCTGGTAGAGCGTGGGGAGAATCTGGAACATGGGTTGGCCGCGCTTCACCGTCTGACCTTCGTCGACGTAGACGTGCTGGAGGTAGCCGCGCTCCAGCGCGCGCAGCTCGATGTGCTGGCTGGCGCGGATCTGGCCGACGTAGCTGCGGTCGAGCGCGGTGTCCCGGCGCACCGGGTGCGTCACCTGGAACACGGCGCGCTCGACCTCCTTTTTCTC
>CALNBU010000874.1 GCA_937875615.1 uncultured Archangium sp. | reverse complement strand
CCCAGCGGCGCGCGGCGGGGCTCGAGCAGGAGCTGCGCCACTCCCGCGAACGACAGGAGGCGCTGGAGGTCGAGCTGGCGGCGCTGCAGGCCCAGGCGCAGGCCGGCGACTCGAGCGAGCTGCGGCGCGAGCTCCAGGAGGTGACGGCGCAGCTGTCCGACGAGAAGCTCAAGTCGATGGCGCTCGAGCAGGCGCTCCAGCGCTTCGCGGCGCAGCGGCGCTGAGCGACGCTACAGCTGCATCTTGATGGTCAGCACCAGCTGGCGGCCATTCAGCCCACCCGCCACCTCGTGCCGGTAGGCGAGGTCGATGCCGCTGCCTTCGCTGAAGTAGCCCGCGCCGAACGACAGGTAGTGGTG
Source organism: uncultured Archangium sp. (assembly GCA_937875615.1). Classification (GTDB taxonomy): domain Bacteria; phylum Myxococcota; class Myxococcia; order Myxococcales; family Myxococcaceae; genus Archangium_A. The sequence continues at coordinate 3,243 of CALNBU010000874.1, read as the reverse complement.
GTTGGGGTCGGCGATGCCGTCGTACTGGTAGCCCACGCGCAGCGGAATCATCTGCGCGATGAGCCACTCGACGCCGCCGTGCACCGCGAAGCGCACCTTCGGCTGGTTGAAGTCGAAGCGCACGTCGACCGCGGGCGAGAGCTGGTTGAAGAACTGCCCGGCGATGGACGCGGTGAAGTAGCGGCTGACGTCCTTGTTGTAGACGCCGATGAGGTTGTGCCCCGACACGCCGAAGCTCAGGAACTGCACCGGGCGCACGATGAGGCCCGCGTTCATGGTCACCGAGTTGGTGTTCGACGCCCCCACGATGGCCTGATGACGCAGCGCCACGCCCACGTGGATGATGTTGTTGAACGCGTACGACGCCGCGCCGGTGGTGACGTGCGCGTAGCGGCGGTCGAAGCCGCCGAAGGTGGCGAAGGTGTACTGCACGCCGGCCGACAGCTCGTTGGTCGAGTCGGCCATGCCCATCGACGCGAAGCCGTAGCCCAGCGGGATGTCCCAGGCGCCGGAGGCCTCGATGAGGTAGCGCTTGTAGAGCGAGATGGCCGCCGGGTTGCCGGAGATGGCCTCGGCGCCGTAGCCCAGCGACTCGTAGGCGCCGCCCATGGCGATGCTGCGCGCGCTGCCCACGTCGCGCAGATCGGGCGTGACCTGCGTAGGCTGCGCCAACGCGAGCACGGGGAATACGGTGATGACCGACAGAATTCTTGTCACCCTGCGCCGCACCTCTACTACGGCTCTCCTACCTCTTTAAGTAATGTGCCGCCGCCCATGAAGGTCCTCTCCGCCGCCCTCCTGCTCGCCTACATCATGCCCACCCCGGGTGTGCTCAAGCGCTTCGCCGCCAAGCGCGATGACCTCTCCGTCTCTTCCCTGAAGGCCACCGGCGTCGCCGTGGTCTCCCCGGTGCTGGCCAGGGAGCTGGCGGGGCCCCTGGGCGTCACCTGGAACAGCGGTGAGCTCAACCTCAACGCCACACTGGCCGTCCGATTCCCGGGCCGCTGCCGGTTGGAGCTGGGCTCGTCGGAGTCGACCCGGGTGCTGGCCGCCGCCGTCTCCTCCGGCAAGCGGCGCTCCGAAGGGCACGAGGTCGCGGCGCTGGGCGTGGCCCTGGAGCAGGCCTGCGCGCTGCTGGCGGTGAAGTCCAGCGGCGAGGGCAGCACCCGCGAGGCGTTGCTGAGCCACCTCCGCGACCTCAAGGTCGAGGTGAAGCAGATGTCGCTGGCGCGCATGGGCGACGCGATGACCAACGCCTCGGTCAGCTACCTCATCGGCGACCGCGCCGAGGGCAAGCCGCAGCTGTGGGTCTCCAAGGACCGCTTCCTCCCCGTGCGGCTCCGCTTCTCCAACGCCGCGGGGAGCTGGGACGTGCGCTTCTCCGACTACACCTCCCAGGCCACCGGCGAGGTCTGGCCGCGGGTGTTGGAGATCTACAAGGGCGCGGAGCCCCAGCTCCGGGTGATGCTGCTGACCGCGGATACCCAGGCGAAGCTCGACGACGTGAAGTTCTGACGGCCATCGCCCGCGCCAGGCAGTGCACGCGAAGGTGAGCACCGAGACCATCAGCCCGTACGCCGTCGTCGCCATCGGGCGCCCGGTGCGCGGCGAGTACACCTACCTCATCCCCGAGACGCTCCGCGGGCACCTGCAGCCCGGCCAGCGGGTGCGCGTGCCCTTCGGGCGCGGCGTCGCCCTGGGCTTCTACCTCGCGCCCGCGCCAGAGCCTCCGCCGGAGGTGCGCGCGAAGCTCAAGCCCATCACCCTCGCGCTCGACGGCGACGCGGCGCTGACGGCCGACGTGGTGGAGCTGGTGCGCTTCGCCGCCCACCACTACCGCTACCCGCTGGGAGAGGCGCTGCGCGCGGCGCTGCCTCCGGGGCTGACCAGGGCCGACGAGGGGAAGACCGCGAAGGGCGACGTCGTCCTGCACGCGCGGGTGCTGCTGGCCGACGCCCTGCACGTCCTCAAGCGCGCGCCGCAGCAGCACGCCGCGCTCAGCTGCCTGCACTCGACGGGCGTGTGCGAACTACATACGTCAGTGGCGCACGCCATCCCCGGGGCGCGCGAGGTGCTGCGGCGGCTGGCCGCGCGGGGCTTCGTCGCGCTCGAGGAGCAGGCCGTGGTGAAGGGCGTGCGCGAGGGGCTGCAGCAGGGGCGCCCCGACGCGCTGACCGACGAGCAGGCCGCCGCGGTGGCCACCCTGCTGCCGGCGCTCGAGGGCCGCACCTTCTCTCCCTTCCTGCTCCACGGCGTCACCGGCTCCGGCAAGACCGAGGTGTACCTGCGGGTGGTGGAGCGGGCGCTGGAGCTGGACCGCGGCGCGCTCATCCTGGTACCGGAGATCGCGCTGACGCCGCAGCTGGTCGGCCGCTTCCGCAGCCGCTTCGGAGAGGGCGTGGCGCTGCTGCACTCGGCGCTGAAGGACCGCGAGCGGCTCAAGCACTGGCAGGACCTCCGCAGCGGCCGCGTGAAGCTGGCGGTGGGCGTGCGCAGCGCCATCTGGGCGCCGGTGGCCAACCTGGGCGTGGTGGTGGTCGACGAAGAGCACGACCCGTCTTTCAAGCAAGACGAGAAGCTGCGCTACCAGGCGCGGGACCTCGCGGTGGTGCGCGCGCAGAAGACCGGCGCGACGGTGATTCTCGGCAGCGCCACGCCCTCGCTGGAGAGCTGGGAGAACGCGCGCCGCGGCCGCTACCAGCTGCTGTCGATGACGAGGCGGGTCGACGACCGGCCCATGCCCACGCTGCAGTTGGTGGACCTCCGCGTGGAGCGCCCGCGCACGCCCGACACCCGGGGCACCGAGCCGCCCATGCTCTCACCCACGCTGCGCCAGGCCATCTCCGAGACGCTGGAGCGCCAGCAGCAGGTCATCCTCTTCCTCAACCGGCGCGGGCACTCCACCTTCATCGTCTGCGAGGTGTGCGGCGAGTCGCTGCGCTGCGAGGACTGCGACGTGTGCCTGACGCACCACCTCTCGGCGCGGGGCCTGGTGTGCCACTACTGCGGCCGCCATCGCCCGGTGCCGCGCGCGTGCCCGTCGTGCGAGGGGCCGCTGCTGGAGCTGGGCGTGGGCACCGAGCGCATCGAGGCAGAGGTGGCCGAGGCCTTCCCCGGCGCGCGGGTGGCGAGGCTCGACCGCGACGCGGCCTCGTCGGCCGAGAAGCTGACCGACTACTTCGCCGACCTGCTCGAGAACTACCCGATCGTCACGATCGAGGACGCCCTGGCCGAGGACGACTG
>CALNBU010000873.1 GCA_937875615.1 uncultured Archangium sp. | reverse complement strand
GGCGGCGGCCACGGCGGCCAGCAGCCACCATCGTTCGCGGGCGTTGGACTCGATGGGCACCAGCGGGGCGACGAGCGCGGCGAGCTGCACGCGCGTGGCGGAGGGCTCGCCGGCCTGAGGTTCGAGGGCCAGCGCGGCTTCCAGCATGGTGTCGAAGCGCTCTTCCGGGCGCCGCTCCACCAGCCGGGCCACCGCGTCGGCCAGCGCGGAAGAGACGCGCGGCGCCGCGGCGTCTGCGCGGGGGAGCGGCGCGGTGTCCACGGTGAGGCGGGCGAGGAAGGCCTCGGTGTCGGTGGCGGCGAGCAGCGGCGTGCCCACCAGGCACTCGTACAGCACCGCGCCGAGGCTGAACTGGTCGGCGCTGGCGTCGGTGGCGCCGCCGGTCACCTGCTCTGGCGCGGAGTAGGCGAGACGCCCCCGGAGTTGCCCGGTCACGGTGCGCGCCATGCGCGCCTTCGCGGTGGCGAAGCCGAAGTCGAGCACCCGCACCTCTCCGGCGGTGGTGAGGAAGAGGTTGTCGGGGCACACGTCGCGGTGCACCACGCCGGCGAGGCGCCCGTCGCCGTCGCGGGCCTCGTGCGCGGCCTGGAGTCCGCGCGCGGCGCTGGCGGCTATCCACGCGCAGACGTGGGTCGGCAGCGGCCGGGCGCTGGCGCGGCACCAGGTGAGGAGCGTGGTGAGCGGGACGCCCCGCAGCCGCTCGAAGGCCAGCCAGGGCACGGGGCCCTCGACGTCCCAGGACACGAGGCGGGCCAGGTTCGGGTGGCTCAGCAGGCTGCTGATGTGCACCTCGTCGACGAAGCGGGCGCGGGCACCTTCGTCGGGCAGCAGCGCGCCGGCCAGCCGCTTGATGACCACCGTGGGGAGCCCGCGCGCGGCGGCGGCCCACACCTCGGAGCCGGGGCTGAGGTGGAGGCGCGCGCGCAGCGTCCAGCCGGCGACCTTCTTCCCCGGCGTCCACTGCAGGTCAGGGCGCTGGGTCACAGTCGGCGGCACCTGTTCCGGTGTGTCGGCACTGGTGGTCTTCACGGCTGATGGGGAGCTCGTATACCGACTGGAGCAGATCATTGCCGGTCGAAACCATGGTCTCGTTGGCCTGGGTGCCGCCGGGCTCGAGGGCGAGCGTGCTGTAGCGGATCTCTCCCGTCTTCGAGAGTTGAATGGCGGCCGTGGGCTCCGGCGGAGGCGCGAGCACGCTCTGCCGCTTCCAGCGGGCGAAGGTGTTGTTCTCCAGAAAGCCGACCGCGCAGTTGGGCGCGCCGGTGAGGAAGTCCGCCTGCGCGCCGAGGCTCTGGGCGGGCGCGGCGACGCCGCAGGTGGAGGTGGTGGTGCCGGTGCTGGCGGTGTCCGGGCGCAGGGCGGTCCACAGGGTGCACGACGCGAGCACCACGCCGCCGGTGGCGGTGCGGGCGGCGAGCTCCTTGTCTCCGTCGTCGTCGACGTAGTCCAGCACCCAGCCCCACCCGTTCTCCGCGGCCATCGGGCCGGTGCAGCCGCCGACGGTGCAGGTGGTGTCGGTGACGTCGACCAGGTCTCCGCCCGAGGGGCTGACGTTGGTGCGGTCGGTCAGCCGTCGCGCGTCGTAGTCGCCGGCGGTGTTGCCGCCCGAGGTGGCGTCCTCTTCGAAGAGCCGGTCGGGCGTCCCTCCGTAGAGCCACACGCCGAAGAACCGGTTGGGCTCCAGCGAGGCGAGGGTGGAGGCCGGCGTCTGGAAGTCGACGTTGTTGAGGTTGAAGTTGGTGAGGTCGACGCGCTCGCAGCGGAAGTGGCCGGCGGCGTCCTGGCCGCAGTGCACCTCGCCGTTGCGCAGCGATTGGTCGGGGACGTCGGGGCAGCCCTGCAGCCGGGAATCGACCACCCGCGCGCTCACCGCCGGCGTGCCCTGGGTCAGGTCGCCGGGGTTGCCGCAGGCGGTCTGGGTGTTGCTGCCCGCGACCTCGATGCCCCGGCGGAAGACGCCGTCTCTCCAGGCGGTGCCGAAGCGGGTGACGCTGGCGTTCACCCGGCTCAGCTCGGTGGCGTAGCGCACCGTCGAGCAGCCGCGCCGGCTGCAGGCCTCGGGGTTGTCGAAGCGGCAGGT
>CALNBU010000872.1 GCA_937875615.1 uncultured Archangium sp. | reverse complement strand
GTAGCCGGAGGTGCCGTTGAGCTGCCCCGCGAAGTAGAGGCCCGCCACCCGCTTCGTCTCCAGCGTGGCGTGCAGCTGCGTGGGCGGCGCGTAGTCGTACTCCACCGCGTAGCCGAAGCGCGCCACCTCCACCTCCTCCAGCCCGGGGATGGTGCGGAGGAAGGCCTGCTGCACCTCGGCGGGGAGGCTGGTCGACAACCCGGCCGGGTACACCAGCTCGGAGCTCGGCCCCTCCGGCTCGAGGAAGATGGTGTGCCGGGGCTTGTCGGCGAAGCGCACCACCTTGTCTTCGAGCGAGGGACAGTAGCGGGGCCCGCGCCCCTCGATGCGCCCCTGAAAGAGCGGCGAGGTGTGCAGGTTGGCCCGGAGGAGGTCATGCGTGACGGGCGTGGTGTGCGTCACGTAGCAGTCGACGTGCGGGCGCCGGGGGAAGCCCTCGGGCTCCGTGCGCAGCGAAAAGGGTCTTGGAGACGCTTCTCCCGGCTGGCGCTCGCAGCGCGCCCAGTCGATGGAGCGCCGGTAGAGCCGGGCCGGGGTGCCGGTCTTGAAGCGCCCGAGCGTGAAGCCCAGCGCGCGGAGCGAGCCGGACAGCCCGGTGGCGGCGGCGTCGCCCAGCCGACCGCCCACCGACTGCACCTCGCCCACGTGCATCATCGCGGAGAGGAAGGTGCCGGTGGTCACCACCACCGCGCGCGCCGCGAGCTCGCGGCCGTCGGCGAGGCGCACCCCCTGCACCCGCCCGTCGGCGACCAGCAGCGCCGCGCACTCGCCCTCTTCGACCCGCAGGCCGGGCTGCGCGGCCACCACCGACTGCATCTGCGCCGCGTAGGCGTCGCGCTCGCACAGCACCCGCGTGGCCCGCACCGCCGGCCCCTTGGAGGCGTTGAGCGTCACGAAGTGGGTGCCCGTCATGTCGGCGGCGAAGCCCATCTCTCCGCCCAGCGCGTCGAGCTCCCGCACCAGGTGCCCCTTGGCGGTGCCGCCGATGGCCGGGTTGCAGCTCATCACCGCGATGCCGCTGCGGCGCAACGTCAAGCCGAGGGTCGAAAGGCCCATGCGGGCGCAGGCCAGCGCGGCCTCACAGCCCGCGTGTCCCAGGCCCACCACGATGACGTCGAAGGACTCCATGCGCCACGGCGTGTACCGCAAAACGTCCGGCGCGCCACGCGGACGACCCAGTTGTGCCTTCCTCCCCGGCCCGGCGCACGTTTGAATACGTGCAGATGCCTCATCGTCTCGCGGCCATGTCTCTTCGCGCTCCGGGTGCCCTGGCCATCGCGCTCCTGTTGCTGACCGCGCCCGCCGCCTCGGCGCAGGAGTCCTACTCGCCGCCGCCCATGGTCCCGGTCGACGAGGCGCCCGCCGACGAACAGCCGTGGGGCGACCCCAACGCGCAGCCCGCCTACCCGGAGCAGCCGCCTCCCGAGCACCCGCAGTACACCAACCCGCCCATCGACGGCGCCGGCGCCCAGCAGCCGGAGGGCGACACCACCTTCGCCGGCACCGGCCTCGCCTCCACCCGCAGCAAGCACTTCCTCGCGCTGGCCTCGGTGGGCTTCGGCCTCTTCGCGCCCGGGCTGCACCTCAACGCGCGGGCCGAGGCGGACATCGGCAAGCTGGCGCTGCTGGCCAGCTACACCGGCTTCGGCTCCGACGTCTGGGGCACCACCGACATGGTGGGCCACTTCATGGGCATGGGCGGCTGGTCCATCTTCTCGCGCGAAGACATCACGCTCCGGGTGCTGGGCGGCGTCGACGTCATCGACACCGGCGCCATGGTGGCCGTGGGCCCGGTCTTCGGCAGCACCGTGCGCGCGATGTTCGGCGGCATCGGCCTCGACGTCGCGGCCTTCTTCACGCCGTTCCCCTTCCGGCAGCTCGAGGTTCGGGCAGCCTTCGTGGTGCGCTGGTGGAGCATCTTCGAGGCGCACCTCGGCTGGCGCTACCAGGCCATCGACCCCACGCAGGGCAACACCCTGGGCGCGCTCTTCACCTCGTCGCCCACCATCAACGGGCCGGTCATCGGCCTCGGCCTCACCTTCTGAAGGCCCGCGCCGGCTACACCAGCGAGATGGGCACCGGCATGAAGGTGAGCGCCGTCATCACCCAGGTCACCACCACCACCGCGCGGCGGCCGGCGCCCAGGGGCCGCTCCGGCTGCGCGACCGGCGGGTGCCCGGGCGCACAGCAGCGCGGCCGAGGCCACCCGCGCGCCCAGCGCCTCCGCGCGCGCCCCGTACCATGCGTAGGTGAGGTGGCCGCCGTCGAGCTGTCCCACCGGGAGCAGGTTGAGCATGGTCACCACCAGGCCGAACCACGCGGCGACGAAGACCGGGTGCGCGATGAGCTCCTGCCCCGGCGGCAGGGCGCCGTGCGTCACCCGCACCGCCAGCAGCGTCAGCAGGTTGTCGCCGAAGGCCTGGTACGCCGGCAGCTCCGGCAGCGGCCCGCCGAAGAGCTCCGCCCGCGCCCACTGTCCGAAGACCGACGCGAGGTGCACCAGCGACAGCGTCGGGGGAAAGTCCGGGCCGGTGGACGACGGCAGGCGCTCCACGTGCGAGAGCGACGCGCCCACGAAGAGCGCCGGCACCGCCACCGCCAGGCCCGCCAGCGGCCCCGCCGCGCCGATGTCCACCAGCGCGTCCCGGGTGGGGATTCGACTCCGGAGGCGGATGACCGCGCCCAGCGTGCCGAAGCCCAGCGGCGCGGGGATGAACCACGGCCAGCTGGCGTCGACGCCGTGTCGGCGGGCGAGCAGCACATGGCCGAACTCGTGGGCGGCGAGGATGGCCATCACCACCGCGGCGTACTGGAAACTCCCGCGCCACTTCTCGGCGTCGGTGCCCACCACGCCGCCGTCGAAGCCGAAGCGGAACACCAGGCAGGTGGTGACGCAGGTGGCCAGGAAGAGGCCGGCGTGCACCAGGAACGTCTTCACCGGGCCAGTTTCACGCGGTGCACCCGCGCCAGGTCGGCCACCCGCTGCCGCTCGCTCTTCTTGAGGTTCCGCGCGCGGCAGGTGAGGTAGGCCTCGGCGCGACAGGCGTTCACCAGCACCACGTCACAGGACACCTCCTCGGCGTCGGCCTGCGCTTTCTTCGTCACCCGCGCCGCGCAGGCCTCCCAGCGCCGCGCGTGCTGCG
>CALNBU010000871.1 GCA_937875615.1 uncultured Archangium sp. | reverse complement strand
GAGGGGCACGGCGGGTGCTCCGCCGGCACCGTCACGCCCGACACCACCGGCAGCACCACCTTCGAGGGGCGCGCCGCGTCGTGGCCGATGGCGTAGCGCACCCCGTCGTCGAAGGGCTTGAGCGCGAAGCGCCAGTCGGCCCGCACCCCGCCCGGAGTGTCGATGGCGAGGCGCAGCTTCGAGCCGGCGCGGAAGGCGTGGCCGACGCCGGCGCTGCCCACGCGCACCGCCGTCCACTCGCCCGGCGTCAGCGGCGCCCACACCGACTCCAGCATGCTGGGCGCCGGCCAGTACTCGGTGGCCCCGGGCCCCGAGGCGCGGAAGCTGGCGCGCAGCCAACCCGACTGCACGTAGGTCTCGATGCCGTCGGCCCGCACCTCGCTCAGGGTGACCTGCAGGTCTGCGTCGTCGACGGGCGCGTTCAGCCAGAGGTCGACGCTGGCCGAGCCGAGCATCACCGTGTCGGCGGCGAACGGCTCGCTCTCGAGAATGACCGCCTGCCCTTCGCCGTGCGGCGTCCACGCCCAGTCCGGGAGCTTGTCCCAGATGCGACCGCCGGGCGCGAGCACGCCCACCCCGCCGCGCGCCGGGTCGAAGCGGAACGACGACGCCGACGCCTCTCCGGTGGGCGCGTCCGGCGCCAATCGCCCGCCGGGCTGGAAGTAGAGCGTCAACGGCGAGCGCTCCTCCGGCGGCCAGTGGGTGAAGCTGTGCTCGAAGCGGGCCCACGGCGCGCCGGGATCCGCCGCCTCGCCGGCGCCGTTCTCGAACAGCACCCGGTAGCGGGGCTCCGCCTTCCACGCCGCCTCGGCCTCGTCGAGGCGCGCGGCGTCGGTGAAGCGCGGCGCCGGGAGCCGCAGCGTCGGCGCGTCGAAGAACTGCTCGTAGACCACGGGAGAGAGGTTGCGGACGCCGGCGGGGTCGATGGGCACCCGGCGCGCGACGAACAGCTCCAGGAAGGTGTACCACTCGGAGACGATCTGCGGATCGAAGCCGTCGGGGTGCACGCCGTTGGTGGCGGTCACCCGCAGCGCCGGCGCGTTCTTGAAGCGGTCGAAGAGCAGGAAGAAGTACGGGCCGGTCTGCTCGTCCTGCCAGGCCCCGGTGAGGAACACCGGCACCTCGATGTCCTCCACCGCCAGCAGCGGGCTGAACCGGTCGTGCTCCTCGGGGATGTAGAAGGTGATCTGCCGCGCCTGCTCCACGTTGTCGATGCGCTGGCTGTGCAGCAGCTGGTTCTCCGCGCACACGGTGTCGCCCCCGTCGACCTGCTTCTGCTCCCAGCCCTGGCCCCAGGGCAGCGCGCCGTCGAGCACGTTCTCGACCCACGACAGCGCGAAGCCGTCGTTGAGGATGCCGCCGGGCAGCAGCGTGGTCTCGGTGCTGGCGATGACCGACATGGGCGCGATGGCCGCCAACCCCGGCGGCCGCTGCGAGGCCACGAAGAGCTGGGTGATGCCGGGGTACGACAGGCCCACCATGCCCACCTTGTGGTGCCGCACCCAGGGCTGCGCGGCGACGATCTCGATGACGTCGTAGCCGTCGAGCAGCTGGAGCGTCTCGAAGTAGTCGTAGGCCCCGCCGGAGCACCCGGTGCCGCGGATGTTGACGCTCCCCGTGGCGTAGCCGAGCAGCGCCGCGAAGAGCGAGGAGGCGTCGGTGGGCGGCGTGCAGATGGCCGGGAAGTCACCGCAGAGGAAGTCGAGGCCCGACAGCGGCCCCTGCGGGCGCGCCATGTCGTAGCCCGCGTAGCTCACCACCGTGGGGAAGGTCGGGTTGCTGACGCCGGGCGGCGCCGGCGGGATGGTGACCCACGCCGACAGCGTCGTGCCGTCGCGCATGGTGAGGTAGTTGTACCCGGGCTTGAGCACCTGGTCCCCGTAGCGCGCGGGGTCCGGGCGGCTCGACGCCACCGACATCACCGTCAGCTCACCGGTCGTCTCGAAGTCGTCGCCGGTGGTGCGCACCCGGTACCCGCTCCCCGGCGTCACCCGGCGGAACACCAGGCTCCCCTGCCCGTCGGCCACGCCCTCCGCGACCTGCGCGCCGGTGCCGTCCAACAGCAGCAACGTCTCCCCCGGCGGCGCGTGGGTGACGTGGAGCTGCTCGACGCTCTCCCGAACCTGAAACCCCGCCGGCTTGCCGCACGCTGCGACATACACACCGAGCACCACCAGAAAAAGTGACCGCATGGGTGTGATTTTTCCGACCTCCGGCTGGCGTTTGCAAGCCGCAACCCACGACGGGCCGCGTCACCCGCGCTGCACCAACGCCGGCAGCTCTGCGGGCGTGGCGATGAGCGCCCTGGCGCCAGCGGCGCGGAGCTCCGCTTCACCGCGGAAGCCCCACAGCACACCGATGCCGTACATCCCGGCGGCGACCGCGGTGAGCATGTCGTACTTCGTGTCGCCCACGAAGCCGATGCGCGCCGGCGGCACGTCGAGCGCCCGGGACAGCTCCAGCGCCGCGGTGGGATCCGGCTTGCGCGGCACGCCCTCGCGCTCGCCGCGCACGTCGACGAAGGGCGTGGCGCCGAAGCGCTGCGCCACCAGGTGCCGGGTGAAGTCGTCGCGCTTGTTCGACAGCACCGCCAGCCGCACGCCGCGCGCCGTCAACGTCGCCAGCATGGCCTCGATGCCGGCGTAGGGAAACGAGCGCGCGTGCTGCTGCGCCGCGTAGCGCTCGCGGTACTCGAGCAACAGCGCCGGGATGTCGTCCGTCGCGCCTCCGGCGGCGTCCAGCGCACGGCGGACGAGGTGCTCGGCGCCCTCGCCCACGAAGTCGCGGT
>CALNBU010000870.1 GCA_937875615.1 uncultured Archangium sp. | reverse complement strand
GGGCGTGAAGATCAACGACAAGCACATCGAGGTCATCGTGCGCCAGATGCTGCGGCGCGTTCGCGTGACCGACGTGGGGGACACCGAGTTCCTCATCGACGAGCAGGTCGAGAAGTGGATCTTCGAGGAAGAGAACGAGAAGGCGCTCAACGCCGGCAAGCGTCCGGCGGTCGGTGAGCCGCTCCTCCTTGGCATCACCAAGGCCTCGCTCTCGACCGAGTCCTTCATCTCGGCCTCCTCCTTCCAGGAGACCACCAAGGTGCTCACCGAGGCCGCCATCAGCGGCAAGGTCGACTACCTGCGTGGCCTCAAGGAGAACGTCATCATGGGTCGCCTCATCCCCGCGGGGACCGGCTTGCCGAACTACAGGCACCTCGACATCCAGGTCGATTCGCCGGCAGACGAGGTTCAGAACCTCGAGGACGCGCTGGCGGCGACCCACGGGGGCGATGCGCTCTCGGTGCCGTCGACGCCGGCGGGCCGCGCGGAGTCCGGCGGCTTGTACTGACACGAGCGTTCAGTTGAGTTGAACGAAGGCGGCCTCCTGTTTCCGGGAGGCCGCTTTTTTGCGTCTGGCTCGCTTGCGTGCTCGACGCCGGGCGTTATATCGCACTGCGTCATTATTGTTCCTCCCCCCACAGCAAGGAGAAGCCATGGCCCGGAAGCAGCAGAATGTGGTGTCGACCTCAGCGCCCGATGTGCAGTCGCTGGTGTTCGCGCAGCTGGCGGACGTGAAGAAGCGCTTCGTGTCGTTGGAGAAGCAGCTCGTGAAGCGTGGCCGTGCGCAGCAACGGGAGCTGGAGGTGTTGCTGAAGGGGCTGCGGAGCGGTGCCCCGTTGCGGCAGCTCGGGCGGTCGGCGACGGCCACCTCACTCGAGGTGAAGAAGCAGCTCACGCAGCTCCAGGGGCAGGTGTTGGGGGCGCTTGGCGTGGCGTCTCACTCGGAAATTGCCAAGTTGAATCGGGAGTTTGTGAAGTTGTCGAAGAAGGTCGATGCGCTGGCGCCCCGGCGGCCACCCGCAGAAGCCAGGGGCAGGGGTTGATCCTTCGTGTGGAGATGTGGTTGTAGGTAAGCCATGGAATTTCAGCAGATGTGGAGCCAGGCCCTGACTGCCGTACACAACGCCGAGGACGAGGCGCAGAAGCTCTTTGCGCGTCTGCAGGGCGTCGGGCAGGACGAAGCCCGCAAGCTGAGCGAACGGTTGGAGGGGCAGCGGAAGGCGCTGGAGCACCGGTTGGATGAGGTGGTGACGGCGTCCGTCTCCCGGCTCAAGGTGCCGACCCGCGCGCAGCTGACGCAGCTCAACACGCGGTTGGACGCCCTGACCCGGCGTGCGGAGACGCTCTCGAGGTGAGGTGGGGGCTGCCAGCGCTGGCGGGGGTGAGCCTCGCCACTGTGGCGGTGTGCGTCAGCCCGCTGCTGGAGGCGCCGGCGCCTTCGCGGCTGGAGGCCGTCGGCGTTCAGGCGGTGCGGTCGCCCGACTTCGAGCGGATCCTGGGGGTGCTCGACGAACGTGCGCCTGGCTGGGGCATGGATCTCCGGGCGCACGTCGCGCGAGCCATCGAAGAGGAGTCGTTGGCCGCGGGGCTGGATCCCATTCTGGTGATGGCGGTGATCCAGGTGGAGTCGGAGTTCCGCGAGGACGCCACGTCGATCGTCGGGGCACGGGGGCTGATGCAGGTCCGCCCCAGCACCTTGATGTGGATGGCGCAGCGGGAGGGCGTGAAGCTGTCGCGCGCGGAGCTGGAGGGCGATCCCGCCCTCAACGTGCGCCTGGGGGTGCGGTACCTGCGGTACCTGAAGGAGCTGTTCCGCGGTCGGCTCGACCTCACCCTGATGGCCTACAACGCGGGCCCCAACAAGCTGCGCGGGGCGCTGAAGCAGCAGAACAGTGATCAGTGGGCGAGCTACGTGCGAGCAGTGCGGCGCGAGTACGCCCAGCTGAAGCGCGCGCTGGGCGAGTCCGGCGATTGGGCGCTCGCCAGCCGCTGACGGTGGTCTCGGCGAGGCGCGGTCCGCCGCGCTATGAGGGCCCCATGAGCGACAAGAGCCTTCAGGAGACGTACGCCCCCCACAACGCCTGCTTCGGCTGCGGGCCCAGCAACGAGAAGGGGCTCCGCGTGCGCTCCTTCGTCCGTGGGGAGGAGGTGGTCGCGACCTGGACACCCCAGGCGCACCACGAGGCCTTCCCGGGCGTGTTGAACGGGGGGATCATCGGCGCGCTCCTCGACTGTCACTGCAACTGGGCCGCGGCGCATCAGTTGATGGTGCGCGATGGCCAGGAGTCGCCGCCGTGCACCGTGACCGCGGACTATGCCATCGTGCTCAAGCGCCCGTGCCCGACCGACAGCGAGCTCCACCTGACGGCGAAGGTGGTGTCGAGCCAGGGGGCGAAGGTCACGGTCGAGGGCGTGCTGGAGTCGCAGGGGAAGGTGCGGGCGACCTGCCGAGGCACCTTCGTGGCGGTGGAGGAAGGGCACCCGGCCTTCCATCGCTGGTGACGGGGTTACTCGAAGGCCAGGGCGCGCTCGAAGTCACTCGGGTTGCTCGAGGCCTCCTTGGCCACCTCCACGGTGATCTGCCCCGCGCGGAGCAGCTGCACCAGGTGTTGGTCGAAGCTCTGCGTCCCGAGGATGTCGTGGTTGCGCTCGATGAAGTCCTTGATCTCGTGGGTCCGCGAGGCGTCCTTGACGAACTCGGTGACCGAGAGGTTCGAGACCATGATCTCCGCGGCCACCACGCGCCCCTTGCCCGAGGCGTGCGGGAGCAGCCGCTGGCTGACGCTCCCCTTGAGGTTCTCCGAGAGGCGCAGGCGCACGCCGGTCTGCGCCTCGGGCGGGAAGACGCCGATGATGCGGTTGATGGTGCGGTAGGCGTCCTGGGTGTGCACGGTCGACAGCACCAGGTGACCGGTCTCCGCCGCCTTGAGCGCGATCTCGATGGTCTCCGCGTCGCGCATCTCGCCCACCAGGATGACGTCGGGGTCCTGTCGCATCGCCGCGCGCAGGGCCTTGCTGAAGTCGGGGGTGTCGGGGCCCACCTCTCGCTGCATCACCCGGGAGAAGCGGTCTTCGTGAACGAACTCGATGGGATCTTCGATGGTGACGATGTGCTTCCGGTAGTGCTGGTTGATGTAGTTCACCATCGCCGCCAGCGTCGATGACTTGCCGGAGCCGGTGACGCCGGTGACCAGGATCAGCCCGCGCTCCTCCTGGCTGAGCTTCTCCAGCACGCGGGGCAGCCCGAGCTTCTGGAAGTCGGGGATGACCAGGGGGATCGACCGGAGGATGGCGCCGAGGTGCCCCTTGTTCCGGTAGATGTTGGCGCGGAAGCGGCCCACGCCCTCGAGGGGGTAGCTGGCGTCCCAGTCCTGGAGCTCCTCGAGGGTGCCCTTGTAGCGGCTCGACGCGAGGAGGTGCCGCGCGATGCGCTGCGTGTCCTCGGGCTGCAGCGCAGGCACCTTCACCGGCAGGAGCTGGCCGTTGACCCGCAAGGCAGGGGCGGTCCCCACCTTGAAGTGGATGTCTGATGCCCCGTTCTTCACCGCCGCCGCCAGAAACTGGTTGAAGGTCGCGAGTTCCAAGTGTCCCCCAGACGTTCAGCGAACGAAGGCCTGCGTGCGCGAGAGCTGCGCGGTGGTGCGGCGCAGACGCTCGGCCATGGTGCGGATGAAGCTGCGGTACACCTTCACCGCCAGCTTGTCGTCGGACGCCAGCAGCGCCTCGAACTGCGCGCGCGGCAGCTTCAGCAGGCGCGAGGCGACCGAGGTGGTCACCCGCGCCGAGGTCAACACGTCGTCGATGAGCGACATCTCACCGAAGAGCTCACCCTCGGAGAGCCGGCCGATCTCCTCGTGCTTCTCGTGGCGCCCGTCGCCGTCGGCGTCGCGGGAGACGATGACCTCTCCGCGGCCGATGACGTAGAGCGCGTCGCCCAGCGAGTTCTGTTCGATGACCACGCTGCCGGCCGGCACATCGAGGTACTCGATGATGCCCCCCAGTCGCGTCGTCTCGTCGAAGGTCAGCTTCTGAAAGAGGTGTAGCTTCTGCAACAGCTCTACGCCCTCGAAGCCACCGAAGCCCGTCAGTTCGAGTTCCACCACGAAAGCCTCTACGTCCCTTGCTAGAGTTGCAAGCGTGACGAACGGTTCTGAACGTCGGCAGGATCCCCGCTACGCAGCCCATTTCGACGTGCGCTTCAAGAAGGCCGCAGACGCCGCGAAGGCGTTCGCCGTGTACTCGGCCGTCAACTTCAGCGCCGGCGGGTTGTGTGTACGCAGCGCCAACGCCTACGGAGTGGGCGAGGCGCTGGCGTTGACGATCTCCATCGAGGGCGTGGTGTTCGACCTGGAGGGCGTGGTGTCGTGGGTGCGCGGCGGGGCGCTGGGCGTACGTTTCGTCAACCTCGACCCGCTGGTGCGGGAGCAGCTCGAGAACGTGGCCCGGCTGCTGGCCGCGCGTGGGCCGGCGCTCACCTGAGCCGGAAGAGACCCACGTCGCACAGCGAGAAGCCGCACGCCTGGAAGAAGGCGGTCACGCCGGGCGACGGGGCGCCGTAGGTCTCCACCTGGAGCCGCTTCACGGTCAGCACCTTCGCGCGCTCGACCACCCGCGCCAGCAGCGCCCGCCCGACGCCCTTGCGCTGCCACCCCTCGGCGACGTTGAGCTCGTCGATGGTGGCCGCGCGGCCGCCGGCCTTGAGCAGGGGCTTGGGCGTGGCGTCGGTCAGCGGGCGCATGCGCTCCCGCCGGCCTTGAGCAGCGGGCGGTGCGACAGGGTGGCGACCCCGATGGGTCGATCGAGCTGGTCCGCGGCTACGAGGACCTCCATCTCAGGGTGAGAGATGATCCAGGTCACGGTGTTGGCGTCGGTGTTCACCTGCTGCGAGGCCAACAGCTGCACGATGGGCGCCGCATCGCCGCGCCGGGCGGGGCGGATCCGGAAGCTGCCCGGTCCCTGTGGAATCGGCGTCGGCGTCACGGGGGGACAGTGTAGGCCATTGAGCGGGGAAGGGAAAAACTACACGTCGACCAGAAACACCTCGACCGCCAGCTCCAGCAGCTCGCGGGAGAGCGCCGGGGGCTGGCCACGGTAGCGCGCGGCGTCCTTGACGAGGTGGAGCAGGTCTCTGGGATGACAGCTCCGCAGCGCCAGGCCGCGCGGCCGGTAGATGTGCTCGAGCAGGTACGAGACGGCCTGGTCCACGTAGGGCACGCCGCTCGCCTCGCACACCCGCTTGAAGATCGCGCGGTACTGCGCCTCGTCGGGGTCGCCGACCTCGATCTTGTACTTGATGCGCCGGAGGAAGGCCTCGTCGACCAGCTCGCGGGGGTCGAGGTTGGTGGAGAAGACGATGAGCTGGTCGAAGGGGATCTCGAACTTCTTCCCGGTGTGCAGGGTGAGGAAGTCGACGCGCTTCTCGAGCGGGACGATCCACCGGTTCAGTAGATCCGTGGGGTGCACCTTCTGACGACCGAAGTCGTCGATGAGCAACATGCCGCCGTTGGCCTTCACCTGGAAGGGCGCCTCGTAGAAGCGCGCGCTGTCGGAGTAGATGAGATCCAGCGTCTCCAGCGTCAGCTCTCCGCCCACCATCACCGAGGGGCGGCGACAGAGCCGCCAGCGTTGATCCATCTCGAAGGTGGTGCGGCGCCCGTGGGCGTCGCGACCCAGCTCCAGCTCGACGGGGTGGTGCAGCAGGGTGTCGAAGACCTTGATGATCTGCCCATCGATCTCGATGGCGTGCGGCACGTACGCCTCGCCGCCGAACATCGCGGAGATGGCCTCGGCCAGGGAGGTCTTCCCGTTGCCGGGCGGCCCATGGAGGAAGAGCGAGCGGCCGGAGTTCACCGCGGGGCCCAGCTTGTCCACGATGCCGTTGGGCACCACCAGGTGTGAGAGCGCCAGCTCCAGCTGCTTGCGGGTCACCGTGGGGAGCTCCCGCGTCTGCTGGGAGATGAGCGTGTTGTACTGGTCGATGGGGACCGGCGCCGCGCCGATGTAGGTGGTGCGCAGCAGCGCGTCGCGCGCGTACTCCCGCCCCTTGTCGGTGAGCTGGAAGTCGACGGACACCCGCCCGAAGCCCTTGCCTCCGCGCAGGTCGACCAGCTTCTCGGTGGTGAGGTGGTCGATGACCAGCTCCACCACGCCCGACCAGGGGAGCCGGAGCTGCTCGGTCACCTCCGCGCCGCTCGCCTCGCCGTGGTAGTAGAAGAACTTGAGCGCGAGATCGGTGAGCAGGCCCAGCTTGAGCCCGGTGTCCTCCAGGTTGCGCGGCGCCGGAGGCGCGAGCTCGAGGATGCCGGGGTTCTCGAGCTTGAACGGGTTCGGCGTGCCTTCAGCCGGAGTCTTCAGCGCCTCGTGAACGGGGACCCGCGCCATGAGGCGTCAGCCTATCAAACGTAGGTGAGCCAGTGCTCGTACGCCGGCTCCTGCCCGCGCACGACCCGGAAGTAGTACGACTGGATGTCCTGCGTGATGCGGCCGGGCTTCCCCTCGCCGACCTGGCGATTGTCGACCTCGCGCACCGGCGTCACCTCCGCCGCGGTGCCGGTGAAGAACACCTCGTTGGCCACGTAGAGCGCGTCGCGCGTGAAGCTCAGCTCTTCGACCGGGTGGCCGGCGTCGCGCAGCAGCTTGATGACGGTGTCGCGGGTGATGCCGCGGAGGATGGGAGACGAGAGCGCGGGCGTGTGCACCTCGCCCTGGCGGTTGACGCAGAAGATGTTCTCTCCGGAGGCCTCGGCCACGAAGCCGGAGATGTCGAGGAGGATGGCCTCGTCGTAGCCGGCCAGCACCGCCTCGCGCTTGGCGAGGATGGAGTTGGTGTACTGGCCGGTGATCTTGCCGCGCACCATGTTCACGTTGACGTGCATGCGGGTGTAGCTCGACACCTTGGCGCGGATGCCTTCCTTGATGCCCTTGTCGCCCAGGTAGCTGCCCCACTCCCACGCGGTGATGGCCACGCGCGTGTCGTTGACCGCGCCGAGGCCCATCGCGCCTTCGCCCATGAAGGCGATGGGGCGGAGGTACGCGCCGTTGGGGAACCGCGCCTCCTGCACCGCCAGCACGTCGATGCAGGCCTGCACCAGCTCGTCCTCGGTGAAGGGGATCTTGAGCATGATGATGTGCGCTGATTCCAGGAAGCGCCGGATGTGCTCGCGCAGCTTGAAGACGGCGAGCTTGCCGTTCTTGGCGCGGTACGCGCGGATGCCCTCGAAGACCCCCAGCCCGTAGTGGAGCGCGTGGGTCATCACGTGCACCTGCGCCTGGTCCCAGTTGATCAACTTGCCGTCAAGCCACACCTTGTCGGCCTTCAGTACGGAGTTGGAGGTCGAGCTCATAGCCTTCGTGCTTTCGCACGCTCCCCGTCGGAGTCAACCGCCGTTTTCTTCGCCGAGGTCGCTTTCTGGAACGTCGCCGATCTCCTGCTCGGTGATGCCGTAGCCCTTCAATTTCTCCCACAGATTCTTGCGTGAGATGCCGAGCTGCCGGGCGGCCGCGGCCTTGCGACCCTCGGTGCGCTGCAGCGCGCGCTTCACGTACTCCCGCTCGAAGGCCCGCACCGCCTCGGGCAACGGCGGAGCGCCGGTCTGCTCCTGCGCTGGCGCGTGGTGCCCGACGATCTCCGGGGGCAGGTGTGAGAGCTCGACGCGGCGGCCCGAGGACAGCACCACCGCGCGCCTCAGCACGGTGGACAGCTCGCGGACGTTGCCGGGGAACGGGTAGGCGCAGATGGCGGCGAGCGCGCCGGCCGACAACTCCGGGGCGGCGGCCGGATGCGAGAAGCGCCGGAGGAAGTGTTCGGTGAGCAGCAGCAGGTCGCCGCCGCGCTCACGGAGCGGAGGGAGGCGCAGCTCGAGCTCGGAGATGCGGTGCGCCAACTGCGCCGACACCCGGGGACGCCCAGCGCCGAGCAGCGGCTCGTTCGCCGTGGCCACCACCCGCACGTCCGTCGGCGAGTCGAGCAGCTCGAGCAGCCGCGCCTGCGCGCCCACGGAGAGCTCGGTGAGCGCGTCGATGAACAACGTGCCGCCCGCGGCCGCCACCGCGAGCGGCGGGGCGCGCCCCGTCGCGCCTTCGAGCCCGAAGAGCTCCGCCTCGTGCCGGGCCTCCGGGACCGCCACGCAGCTGAAGCTGATGAAGGGGCGCTCGGCGCGGGGGCTGGAGCGGTGCAGGAGCTGCGCGGCGAAGGCCTTGCCGCTGCCTGGCTCGCCGGCGAGCAGCACCGGCTCGTTCCGCTGCGCGACGCTCGAGAGCAGGGAGCGGAACTGGTCCATGGCCGGCGAGCGCCCCACCAGCCCCTGGTTGTCTTCTCCGGCCTGGCCGCGCTGCGCCCGGAACTCGTCTTCGAGCTGTTGTTCACGGGCGATGCGCTCCAGCAGCTTCAGCAGGGTGTCGAGCTCGAAGGGCTTGGGGAGGTAGTCGACCGCGCCGAGCTTCAGCGCGCCGACCGCGTCGGGCACGTTGGCCCAGGCCGTCATGAGGATGACGCGCGTGCGCGGCGACTCGTGGCGCACCTTCTTGAAGAGCGTGAAGCCGTCGACGTTGGGGAGCCTCACGTCGCTCACCACCACGTCGAACACGCGCGCCGTCAGGGCCGCCTGCGCAGAGAGCCCATCGAGCGCGGTCGTCGTCCGGTACCCCTCGGCGCGCAGCGCCTCGTCTACAGGCAGGAGAATCGACGGTTCATCGTCGACCAGGAGGATGTCCAACATGAACCTGCAATGTGAAGCCATTGCGGGGGCTGTTCAAGAGCCACGTCGACACCGGTTACCTCGCGGTAACGTGCCGGTTGGGGGCGTCAGGGCGCCGGCGCGAGGCGCGGGAGCGGCGCCATCACGCGGGAGATGAGCTGCATGTCGGCGAGCAGCTCTTCGCGGCCGATCTCCACCGCGCGCAACAGCTGCTCCACGGTGGGGACGATGGTGAGCGGGCTGAGCGTGCGCTTGAAGTCGTGGATGACGTGCGCCCATTGCCGGTTGGGGGTGACGTTCAGCTCCGCGATGCGCTCCAGCGCCAGCCACAGCGGCTGGGACAACTTCATGGAGAAGCCGTTGAGCGCGAGGATGAAGGCGTTCCGGGTGCCGAGCTCGCCCTTGTGCACCGCTCTCCACGCGGCCCTGGCGGGCACGTTGTCGGCCAGCCCGCCGTCGATGAAGCGCGCGATGTGGTGGTCGCCCATGTACTGGGTGAGGAGCGCGTGCATGCGCGGATCATCGCGGAAGATGTCGTAGTGGATGACGCCCGGCACCGCGCTCGAGAAGCCGGCGGCGTCGAGCGCGTCGAACTGCCTCGTGTCGTCGTCGGCGCCGAGGTGCACCCGCTGCAGGAGCTCGGGCGAGGCGAACTCCGTCATCGCCTTGAACCACCGGGGCAGCACCAGCGGGTTGAGGAGCCAGCGGGGCGACACCGCGGTCAGCCGCTCGTAGAACTCCAGTGGACGGGGGAGCTTGCCCTTGCGGATGCCAGAGACGCTGATGATGGTCTTCATCGGCAGCTCGCCCAGACGGGGCCCGTCGTTGCCGCGCCCGTCGACGCCGAAGTACCGCCCGATGCCGCTGCGCAGGTAGAGCCGCAGCGCCGCGGGCACACCGTAGCGGCTCTCCGCAGAGAGGGTCCGGAAGAGCTTGCGGTACGAGAGGCTCCGCACGATGCCCACCACCTCCTCCTGCTCGTAGCGGGGCATGCGTCCGCGGAACAGCGCCAGCACCGCGCCCATGGAGGTGGCCACCATCAACCCCGGCTTGAGGCCGTACTCGTCGAGGAGCTGCATGGCGCCCAGGTACGCGTAGGCGGTGCCGCCACCTCCGCCCAGCACCAGCACCAGCGCCTTGTGGCGCAGCTCCCGGTC
>CALNBU010000869.1 GCA_937875615.1 uncultured Archangium sp. | reverse complement strand
CGGGCCAGGGCCCAGAGCGTGTCGCCTCGCTGCACGGTGTAGGTCGTCATGCAGGAGTTATCGCCGCGACGCGCGACGCGCTTTGCAGCCGCACCTGCTCCCTGAATTTACAAAGAGCGCCAGCAACCAACCGCCTCGGCCAACAACGGGTCGGCGTCGCACCTGAGTCTTGGCAGGTTCCAACTGCAGGTCGGGTAGACCCCCAGGGGGCACGACGCGCATGGGTGTTTGGACCACGCGCGCGAACGGCGTCAGCAAGAGCGCACCGCAGCGGAAGAACACCGCCCCGAGGAAGGAGCCTGCGGCCAAATGCCTGGATTCAAGGGGTCGTCGCAACGCGGGTTCGTTTCATCGATGTCAGGTGATCTCGACGTGCTCCGCTGGTGCTATGACGCAGGCCAACATCCAGAAGGTGGAGCGGAACGTCCCCTGTCGCCGTGGCAGCGGGCGGAAATACAAGCAGTGTCACGAATGAGGCGGGGGGGGGGGCTGATGAGCCTGTGCAGGCTTTCGAGGGGAAGCGTCGAAGTGCTGGTGGGGATGTTCGCTGCGGCGGCGGTGTCGGGCTGCGCGACGGCGAAGCGGTTTGAGTGTACGGCCCACGGCGGCGCGCCGGTGTACCGGGTCGAGACCGAGCACTTCGAGGTGACCGGCCAGTTCCCGAGAGACACGCTGCGCCTGGAGGCCACGCGCCTGGAGCGGCTGTACGACGTGTACACCACGTTCTTCGGACACGAGTCGAAGCAGTCGTCCGCGCGACTCCCGGTGTTGATGCTGCCGTGGGGTACGCTGGAGGAGTTCATGCCGTACGCCGGCTACGTCTCGTTCGATGACGACGTGGTGCTGGTGACGTCGGTGCACAGCAGCGGTGGCTCGGCGACGGCCCACGAGCTGGTGCACCTGCTCAGTCACTACTGGCTGCCTCGCCAGCCGCGGTGGATCGCCGAGGGGCTCGCGGAGTACCTGGGGGACGCGCGCTTCGTCAGCCACGACACGGTGGCCTTCGGCGGCTGGCAGCAGCACGCTGGCGCCATCGTGCCCATGGACGAACTCTGGTCGTGGAGCGAAGGCCGCCGTCGGGGCGACGCCGAGGCGCAGATGTACGGCTCGGCCTGGGCGTGGGTGCACTACTTCGCCGACCGTCACGAAAAGCGCCTGGCGGCGCTGTGGCGCGCGCTGCGCGAGCAGACCGACCCCCGGGCGGCCTTCGAGTCGGTCTTTCCGGCCGGCGAGTGGCCGGCGCTCCACGCCGAGGTGCGCGCCTACACCGCGTCGGCGCGCTCAAAGGGTTGGCGCTCGCAGTCGCTGCGCGCGCCGCACGTCTCCGCAATAGAGACCGTGCCGGACTGGGAGGTGCACATGCTGCGCAGCCGCCTGTTCAGCGATGACAACGATGGGCCCGCGGCCCGGGGCGAGTTGCAGGAGGCCCGCCGTCTCGCGCCGGAGCCGCTCCCGCCGGCCGCGGCCATCGCGCTGACCACCCGCACGCTGCTGGGGCCCGAGCGCACCGACGCGCTGGAGCCATACCGCGAGCATCCCGAGGGCCTGCTCGCGTGGGCTCAGGGCGAGGATCTCGCGCCGGCGGTGCGCCTGGAGGCCCTGGCCCGGGTGATGCGTCAGCGGCCCGACTCGGTGCCGGCGCTGCTGGCCTTCGCGCGGCTCGCCGCCAAGTGGGATGACGCGCGCGCGCTGGAGGCCGCGAGCCACGCCGCGGCTCTGGCTCCCTGGTCCATCGAGGCGCGCTGGCTGACGGCCACCGCGCTGGTCAAGGCCGGACAGTGCCGGAAGGCCGGCGAGGCGCTGCAGGAGGCCGAGCGCGTCGCGTCTGAGTCTCCGACGCGCGTCCGCCAGCAGGTGGCGAGCGTGCGTGAGTTGTTGGCCGCCTGCCGGGAGGCGCCGTGAGACGCGCGCGCTGGCTTCCGGTGCTGCTGTTGGTGAGCTGCTACGCGCATATTCCGCTGGAGCCGACGACCGGGCGGGGGTGGCGCGATGCGTACAACGACTGCCGCGGCGGCTCGCAGAGCGCGTGCGTGTGGGCGGGTATGCGGCTGTTCCGCGGAGGAGATCCGGCGGGGGCGCGGGCGCACTGGGAGCGCGCGTGCGAGGCCGGGGTGGGCAACGGCTGCGCGTTCCTCGGGGATCTCTACGAAGAGGGGGCCGGCGTAGAGAAAGACTTGAAGCGCACCTTCGAGCTGGCTCAGCACGGGTGCAAGCTGGAGTCGGCGCACGGCTGTCACGCCACCGGCGTGGCGCTGTACTGGGGGCACGGCGTGGCGCGCGCGCCGGCGGAGTCGACGGCGTACTACGCGAAGGCTTGCGCGATGGGGCAGCAGACCGCCTGCCGCGACTATGGCAGGGCGCTGACCGATGGGCGCTCCGGCTACACCGATCTCCCCCGCGCGCTGGAGCTGCTGAGCGGTGCCTGCGACGCCGGAGACGACGCCGCGTGCGACATCCTCATCAGCCAGCTGAGCAAAGCCAAAGACGCGACGGCGCTCGATGTCGCGAAGCGCGCGTGCCGGAACGGCTCGAAGAGCGGGTGTGACCAGGCTGGCGACCTGTTGAAGCAGACCGATCCGGCGTTGGCCGTGCGCTACGACCGCACGGCCTGCGCCTGGGGCTCGAACTACGGATGCCGCGAACTGGCGGTCGACGAGGCGGAGGAGACCGAGGCCACCTGGCCCGAGAGCCGCGCCGCCCTCACCGCCGCGTGCAAACGGAAAGACCTGACGGCGTGCCGTATGCTCGCCAGCCGGCGGGCCGCGCGCGAGGGGCTCACCGACGAGCTGAACATGGAGTTCGAGCGGCTGTGCGCCGCCGGGGAGAAGGCGGCCTGCTCCGCCTCTCCTCGATGAAGCACCGGGACGTGACCCCGCCGGAGTGCATCGAGGTGCCACGCCCTGAGAACTCAGTCGCCCTCGATCGGCGCTGACGCACGCGCGACCTCAACACCAACGGCCCGGCCGTTCGCGCAGTGACGGGGCGCCGGCAGCGGCGCGTCGCCACGCAATGACGCGAGCTCGCGGTACGACGTGGCCCTCTTCGACCGGCGACGCCCGCGCGAGGTCCCGTTCCCCGCGCTGCACGGTGCAGGTCGTCATGCCGGAGCTGTCCCCGCGACGCGCTTTGCAGCCGCACCTGCTCCCGGCATTTACAAAGAGCGCCAACAACCAACCGCGCCCAGCCCGCGAGGCCGGCGCCCGGCGCGGCGCGACGACGGGCGCACCTTAAGTGGCGCGCACCTCCCTCAAATTCGCGTTCAAGTGCATGAATCAACTGCTCTTTTCAGGCGCCCGGCGCGGCCCGCGCGGTTGACATTCCGCGGGCAGCGGGCGCGGCGAGGGCGACCGACAACCCGGTTGTCTCGCTTCACACAAAGGACCTCCACCATGTTGCAGCCCCTCTCCCGCCGCGTCGCCCCCGCACCTTCCTCCACGCCCGCAGACCCCGCGCGCCAGGCCGTGCAGCCCTCGCCGGCGCCTGCGTCGCCCGACACCTTCGCGGCCGCGGCGACCGGAGGCGTCACGGCGCCCCAGAGCAACCTCGCCTTCGACGGCGGCGCGCGCGACCAGGGCGCCCCGGTGGAGGCGCTGCAGCGGGCGCTGGTGCAGCTGGGCTACCTCACGCAGGCCGACATGGACTCCGGCCGCGGCCACTACGGCCCGCGCACGAAGGCCGCCGTGGCCCGGCTCCAGGCGAAGGCCGGCATCGTCGACGACGGGAGCCACTACGGCCCGCAGACGCGCGCCGCGTTGACCCGGGCGCTCTCGGGGAGCAGCACCACGCCGCCGGGCGGCGCGACGCTTCGCCGGGGTGACGAGAGCCCGGCGGTGCTCGCGTGGCAGCAGAAGCTGGTGGCGGTCGGCGCCCTGACGTCGGCGCAGCTCGCCACGGGGCCGGGCGTCTTCGGGCCGCAGACGGAGGCCGCCACCCGGGCGTTCCAGCAGGCCAACGGGCTGAGCGTCACCGGCGTGGTCGACGGCGCCACCGCGCAGGCCATGGCCACCGCGAAGCCGAAGCCGCCCGCCACGTCGGTGACGCCGCCGTACATCAGCCAGCTGCAGACCAACATGCCCAACTCCTTCTGCGGGCCCACCACCACCGCGATGATCGCCAGGGCCTTCGGCAAGCTGGGTGGCTTCAGCGGCCCCGGGGCGGCGAATTGGCTGGCGGCGCAGGCCGGCATCGGCGCCGACGGCACCGGCTACGACGGAATCCAGCGGATGGCCGGCAAGGTCGGCCTCACCAGCACGGTGTCGGGCTTCGGCACGCCGCTGGCCTTCGTCGACCAGCAGCTCGCGGCTGGGGCGCTGGTGGCGGCCAACGGCAACGCGCGCATCAGCGGCGCCACGCGCTCCGACGCCGGCCATTGGATCGTGGTGTACGGCAAGGACGCGCAGGGGAACTACCTGGTGCACGACCCCGCCAACGCCAGCCTGGCGACGATGACGCCCGCGCGGCTCACGCAGTACTTCGCGACGCGGAACAACTTCGACGGGCGCTACGGAGGCTGGGCCGTCGGCATCAGGCCCTGAGGCCGGCGCGGCGGCTCAGGTCGCCTCTTCCTCGGGCGGCTCGCCCTTCTGGATGAAGCCGTACTTCTCGAGCTTGTAGTAGAGCGCGCTGGTCTTGATGCCGAGCAGCCGGGCGGTCTCGGTCTTCACCTTCTTCGCCTTCTCGTAGGCGCGCTCGATGAGCTGTCGCTCGAGGTCTTCCAGGATGTCCGGCAGCGGCCGGTCGCCGTGGGGAATGGGGAGCGCGCCCTGCGTCATCGCCGCGCGGGCCTGGGCCGACTGCAGGAACGCGGGGAGGTCCTTCTCGTCGAGCGCCGCCCCCTCCGCGAACACCAGCGACTGCTCGATGGCGTTCTCCAGCTCGCGCACGTTGCCGGGCCAGGCGTAGCGGCACAGCGCCGACACCGCCGCGGGCGTGACGTCTCTGATGGTCGGGTTGATGCGCCGGCTGTGTTTGGCGATGAAGTGCCGCGCGAGGGTCCCGATGTCTTCAGGGCGCTCGCGCAGCGGCGGCACCGTCAGCGGCACCACGTGCAGCCGGTAGTAGAGGTCTTCGCGGAAGCGGCCGGCGGCGACCTCCGCCTTGAGGTCGCGGTGCGTGGCGCACACCACGCGCACGTCGACCTTCTTCGTCTCCTCGCCGCCCACGCGCTGAATCTCCCGCTCCTGCAGCACGCGCAGCAGCTTGGTCTGCACCGCGGGAGAAATCTCTCCCAGCTCGTCGAGGAACAGCGTGCCGCCGTCGGCCAGCTCGAAGCGCCCCAGCTTCCGCTTGATGGCGCCGGTGAAGGCGCCGCGCTCGTGGCCGCGCAGTGGGTGGTGATGAAGGGGCCCGCCGCGCGCCGCGAGAGGTCGTGCAGCATCCTCGCCACCAGCTCCTTGCCGGTGCCCGACTCGCCGTGCACCAGCACCGTGGCCTCGGCCTGCGCAGCGCGCTGAATCTGCGAGAGCAGCTTCTTCACCGGCTCGCTGTCGCCCACCATCGACACCCCGCTCTTCGAGCGCAGCTCGCCCGAGAGCGCCTCGGCGGTGGCCTCCAGCGTCTGCACGCGCGCGCGGGTGCGCGAGAGCTCGAGCGCCGCCTCGACCTTGGCCCGCAGCTCGTCGGGCGCGAAGCCCTTCTCGAGGAAGTTCACCGCCCCCAGCTGCATGGCCTGCACCGCCTCGGCGATGTTGCCGTGGGCGCTCACCATCAACAGCACCGCGTGCGGATCGAACGCCCTGGCCTCGCGGATGACGTCGTGGCCGGAGAGGCCGTCCATCTTGAGATCGGTGACGATGAGGTCCGCGCCCGACTTCTTGAACGAGGCCAGCCCTTCAGCGCCGCCGCGGAAGGCCAGCACCTCGTGGCCCGCCTTCTTGAGCGTCACCGCCATGCCCTCGCGCATGGTGTCGTTGTCATCAATCACGAGAATGCGAGCCATGTGCTGCCTTTCGCTGCTGGTGCGGTGCGTCGGAAGCCACGCGAATTCGTACTGTGCCGCCGCGCTCAAGGCCGTTATAGCGCCGCGCTTCGAGCCGTCCTCACTGAAGAACTCGGGAGCCCTTCATGAAGTCTGTGCCTGTCCTCGTTTTCGTCCTGCTGGTGTCCGCCTCCGCCTTCGCCCAGGAGACCGCACCGCCGCCCGAGAAGCCGCAGGAAGCGCCAGCAGAGAAGCCCGTGGAGAAGGCCGCGCCGAAGCCCTCGGCGCAGGAGATCCTCAAGAAGATGGAGGCGCTCAACAACGGCTTCGCCGACCAGAAGATGGAGATCCGCCTCTCCATCATCGAGGGTGACGGCAGCCGCAAGTCCTACGACATGACCCTGCTGCAGAAGGGCGACAGCAAGCGCCTCGTGCACTTCACCTCCGGCGAGCTCAAGGGCATGTCGACGCTGGTGGAGAGCCGCGACTCGGTGCACGTCTACCTGCCGGGCTTCAAGAAGGTGCGCCGCGTGGCCGCGCACAACATGAACCAATCGGTGGCGGGCTCCGACCTGTCGAGCGAAGACATGGCGCAGGTGAGCTGGGCCACCGACTGGAACCTCAAGCTCGACAAGGAAGACGACAGCTCCTACTGGCTGCTGCTGACGCCGAAGCAGCCGGGCGGCAGCTACACCAGGGTGGTGCACCGCGTGGCGAAGGACTCCTTCGTGCAGCAGGAGACGCACTACTACAACGCCGCCGGTGAAGAGGTGAAGCGCTTCATCAACAGCGACGTGACCGACTTCCACGGCGTGAAGCGCAGCAAGCTCATCACCGTGTCGGACCCGCGCACCAAGCGCCGCACGGAGATGGAGCTGAAGGACTTCGTGGTGAACCAGGGGCTCAAGGACTCCCTGTTCACCGTCCGCGAGCTCCAGTGGGGCAAGTGAGCCATGTCCCGCACGGCACTGGCGCTGGGCCTCTTCGCGGCGGGCCTCGCGCGCGCTGACTGGACCGACATGATCTCGCTCTCGGGCCGGCTCGAGAGCGACATCCGCTTCGACATCGACGACTACCGCGGCGAGAAGCCGGGCGACGGCTTCCGCTTCTCCATCAACCGCAACGACGCCATCGTCCACGCGGAGATCAAGCCCTTCGACAACGTGGTGGGCGTGCTCGACGCGCGCCTGCGCTTCTACGGCTTCAACGAGGCCAACAGCCTCCCCGCGCTCGCCGACCGCAACAAGGTCGACCCCTTCAGCGTCCAGCTCGACCAGGCCTACGTGGCGGTGAAGGGCGTGCCC
Source organism: uncultured Archangium sp. (assembly GCA_937875615.1). Lineage (GTDB taxonomy): Bacteria > Myxococcota > Myxococcia > Myxococcales > Myxococcaceae > Archangium_A. The sequence goes on along the minus strand of CALNBU010000869.1, from coordinate 3,854 downwards.
TTCTCGTGGCTCGACATCAAGGGCGGGCGCATGCAGCTCACCTGGGGCTCCGCCGACATCTTCAACCAGGTCGACTTCGCCAACTCGCGCGACTTCTACGACCCCATGGACTACGCGCGGAAGGTGCCGAACGAGATGCTCGGCGTCGACCTCTACCCCGCCCCGTGGCTCACCATCAGCGCGGTGTGGATACCGGTGTTCAAGCCGGCCATGCTGCCGCCGTCGACCTCGCTGGCCTTCGGCATCGACCGCGACACCAACGGCTGCCTCCAGGGCTTCCCCGCGCCGCCGCTCGAGCCCAGCCAGACCCGCGAGCTGATGGGCCTCTTCAGCTCCGTCGACCCCTGCTCGCTCAACTTCTCCACGCCCGAGGTGCGGCTGTTCATGCCGCAGAACGGCATCGCCGACTCGCAGGTGGCGGTCAAAGCCCAGTTCAGCTTCGACAACCTGGAGTTCGGGCTCCACTACTACCGCGGCCGCTTCGGGTTCCCGGTGGCGTACAACGCCGTGGCCCACGCCAACGTCTCGACCGATGATCCCACCAAGGTCGACGTCCGCTACATCGCCGAGGTGTTGTACCCGCGCATCCAGGTCGCGGGCTTCGACTTCTCGTACAGCGCCGAGTGGCTCGCGGACATCGGCATCGTGGGCGAGATCGCGGTCATCTTCCCCGAGGAGGTCACCTTCGGGCTCCGCGCGTACCAGGGCAACACCAGGCTGTACGAGGCCTCGGCGACGAACGTGGCCTCGACCCCCTTCGTGAAGGCCACCGTGGGCCTCGACTACACCTTCACCAAGTGGCTCTACGTGAACGTGATGTACCTGCGCGGCTTCTTCGACGAGTTCAACGACCGCTACGGCGTGCACAACTACGCGGTGGCCACCGCGGAGCTCAAGTTCCTCAACGACGCGCTGCTGGTGCGGCTGGCCGGCATCCTCAACATCGACGACCTCTCGAACGTCGCCAACCCGCAGCTGACCTGGGTGGCCGCGCCGGGCGTCGAGGTGCTGGCCGGCGCCTTCATCTTCGGCGGCAGCACCGTGCCCACCGACCCCTTCGAGTACGCTGCGCGCTCGAAGTTCGGTCAGCGGGCGGCGGGGCGGAGCTTCGCGTACCTGAAGATGCGGCTGACGTTCTGACACCAAGGGACCTGCACATGAACCTCCGCGCCCCCGGCCTCCTCCTGCTGCTCGCGACGCTCTCCTGCGGCGAGCACTCCGACGGCCTCGAACGTCTCGAAGCGCTGTACCCCACCCCGAAGCCGAAGACCGAAGAGGAGCGGCCCATCGACGACATCGGCACGCCCATGTGCAACGGCCTCGACGGGAACTGGGCCGTGCGCCTGGTGCAGAAGGGCACCATCGAGCCGCTGGGGCAGCCCTGGGACCTGACGGTGACGGACCTCTTCCTCGCCTCGAAGTCGCAGGCGGGCACCGAGATGCAGCTGCGCTTCTGCAACCAGGACGTGGCCATCCTCGCCGACGGGAAGCGCACCACGCTCGGCCAGCCCGAGACGCCGGCCACCCTGAAGTCAGCGCTCTATCTCCACCCGCTGCGCGTGCCCCTGCCCGGCGACGGCACCTTCGCCGCGCGCGACGTGGTGTGGCTGTGGGGCCTCGAGGGACTCGCCAACCCGCTCACCGACGCGCTGCCCACCAAGGCGGACTACCAGGGCGACGCGCGCGTCATCGACCAGGACAACGACAGCTTCCCCGGCGTGACGGTGAACGTGCTCTCGCCCTCGGGGCAGCGCTACATGGTGCGCCGGGGCATCTTCACCTTCGAGCCGGGCCGCCTCGCGCTGAGCAACCAGTGGCTGACCGGCGTCCTGGTGCACCAGCTGACCGAGCACGCGCTCGGCGCCAGCAACACCACGCTGGAGACCGCCGCGCCCATCACGCCCCGCGCCGAGGGGACCATGTACCAGCTGCGCTGCGTGGGCTCGACGTACACCTGCGCCTCGCTCGAGAAGGACCACGCGGCCCTCTTCAAGGACGCGCCGCGCTGATGTGGGACCGACTGATGGCCGCGCTGCTGCGGCGGCGCTGGGTGACGCTGTTGGCGGGCCTCGCGCTGCTGGGCTGGAGCGCGCTGCGCGCCCCCGGCCTCACGGTCGACGGCGACGTGACCGCACAGCTCCCCGCGGTGAGTCCGCAGCTGAAGCACTGGCTCGCGCTCTCCGCGCGCTTCGAGGCCTTCAACTCGCTCATCATCGGCCTCGAGGAGCCCGACGGGCCGTTGAGCATCGCGGGCCTCGCGGCGGTGAAGCAGGTGACCGACGCGCTCGCCGCGAAGAAGGCCGACGGCGTGCTGGCCGTCAGCAGCCTCACCAACGTGGCCTCCATCTCCGAGGGTGAGGACGGCGCCCTCGAGACCGCCCTGCTCATTCCCCGGCTGCCGGACTCCCCCGACGCGCTGCGGGCCCTGCGCGCGCGGGTGGCCGCCGACACCCAGGTCTCCGGAGCGCTCGTCAGCCGCGACCAGCGCGGCTACCTGGTGCTGGTGCGGGTCGACGGCGCACGCGACGCCGGCGCCCTCGCCCGGCTGGTGCGCGACACGGTGGAGGCGCACCGCGGGCCGCTGAGCAGCGCCTACTTCGGCGCGGCCTTCTTCCCGCTGGTCATCGCAGACGCCATCTCCGCGAAGGCGGGCCTGCTGGGCGGCGCGCTGCTGGTGCTGCTGCTGAGCGCGCTGGCGCTCCAGGTCCGCGCCCCGAAGACGATGGCCCTGGTGCTGGGCGCGGCGGTGGCCTCGCTGGTGGTGTGGGCGGCGCTGGCGACCGCGCTGGACCTCACCTTCGGCGCCGCGTCGTTGACCGGGCTGGTGGGGGTGCTGGTGCTGGCGGTGGCGGCCTTCTCTCGCGGTCTCGAGACCGACGCGCCATCTCCTCTCTCGGGAGACACGGCGGCGGCGCTGGTCGCGGCGGGCCTCGCGGCGCTGACCTTGACCTTCGTGCCGCTGACCTTCGTGTCGGCCTTCGGGCTGGTGCTGGCCCTGGGCGCGGCCTCGGTGCTGCTGGTGGGTGTGCTGCTCTTCGCTCCACTGGTGGGCGTCACCACCCGCGCGACGCCGGCCCCGGTGAGGCCGCTCCCCCGCCGCGCGCTGGCGCTGGCGGTGCTGCTGACGCTCGGCTCGGCGGCGGTGGCCACGCGCGCGCACTTCCGGGCCTCGCCAGAGGCGATGTTCAGCCGCGACGACGCGCCGGGCCGGGCGCTCACCTTCTTCGACCAGCGCTTCGGCGGCGCGGGCGTGGTGCAGGTCGACTTCCGCGGCGACCTGCGCGAGCCGTCGGTGGCGGCGCGGCTGGCGCGCTTGAGCGACCTGCTGGAGGGCGGCGACTTCGGCGACGTGCGCTCGGTCTCCCAGGTGCTGAGCTTCCTCAACAAGGGCTTCGCCGGCTTCCACCGCGTCCCCACCACCCGCGAGTCGCTGGGCAACCTCTGGTTCTTCCTCGAGGGCCGGGAGGACGTGCGCAGCCTGGTCTCGGGCCCGCGCGACGAGGCGATGGTGGTGCTGCGCGTCCCGTCGACGCGGCCGGCGCTCGACCCGACGGCCTTCGAGCAGGCGGTGCAGGACTCGCTGCTCACTGGAGCAGCAGCCGCGAAGGCGCGGCTGCGCGCCCTGGCCTGGGCGCACCGGCTGAAGCCCGACGTTCACCTCGACGCGCTGGTGACGGGCGCGCTCACCCCGCCCGACGCCGAGACCCACGCCCGGCTCGAGGCCCAGCTCCGCGCGGGCGTGCGCGAGTGGCTCGCCTCGCCAGACTCGCCGTACGCCCCGACCGACGAGGAGTGGCCGCGCCTGGAGGCCGCGCTCGCCGCGCCCGAGGGCGAGCAGGCCGCGCAGGTCGCCG
>CALNBU010000868.1 GCA_937875615.1 uncultured Archangium sp. | reverse complement strand
CACGCTTCGGGCGCAGATGCCCCAAGCTGCTTTTCAAGCGGCAGCTCAGGCCGCGGCCGACGCCCTCGGGCTCTCGGCGTGTGAGGTGACGGCACGGCACGACGAGGCCGCGTTGCTCGAGCGCCTCACCGCGCACCTCGCCGCCGGCGCCACGCCCTTCTTCACGGGCCGCGCCGCCACCACGCAGCGCCTCCAGCGGGCGCTGAAGGAGAAGGGCGTGCGCGCGGGCGGCCGCACCAAGGCCTACTGGGCCGAGGGCAAGCGCGGCCTCGACTGACTGCGGCTCAGCGCCGCGCCCAGGTCTCCAGCTCGTAGGTGGCCTGCACCCGACCGCGCACGCGACGCCAGGTGACGCGACCGCCGTTGGCCTCGTCGGCCAGCGCCACCTCGAAGGTCTCCGGCACACCGGCGTCCCAGTCGACGCCGCGCACCAACTTCCACTGCCCGGTGCCCAGCAACAACGTCGACGCCTGCTCCACCAGCTTCGCGGCCAGCTCCGGCGAGGTGGCGTAGCGGACCTCCACCACGAAGCGCTCCTCCACGACGGGCAGCGCGCGCGGGAGGTACATCCCCAGCTGCTGCGAAGAGACGCCGGCGGGTGTGAGGTAAATCTGCCCGAGCTGGTCGGCGTCGATGGCCAGCTGCACCTCCAGCACGTCGGGCGCGCGCTGCACCAACGTGAAGCCGTAGAGCTGCCAGCCGCCGTCCGCCGCCGACCACCGCAGCTTCTGGAGCTCCGCGTCGCGGTTGGCCTCCGTCAGCCCCTCCATCTTCCGGGTCAACGTGGCCCCCGCGCTCTCCACCGCGGTGCCCCGGAACTCGGGGTAGAGGTGCACGAAGGCGGTGTGCAGACCCAGCCCCCGCGCAACGCGCGCGCCGGCATCGACGGGCCCGGCGTCGACGGCGCCCACGCCGCCACACCGGCCGCACCCCGCGAGGAGCAACGCCGCGAGACACCACCTCACGCGCGCTTCACCGCCTCGCGCCAGCGGCCCAGGGCCCTCGCGCGCTCGCCTTCGCTCATCCTGGGCTTGAAGACCTTGTCGGCCCTCCACGCGCGGCGGATGTCCTCCGGGCTCTTCCAGAAGCCCACCGCCAGGCCCGCGAGGAAGGCCGCGCCCAGGGCGGTGGTCTCCACGTTCTTCGGGCGCACCACGTTGGTGTCGAGGATGTCGGCCTGAAACTGCATCAGCAGCCCGTTGCGGGCCGCGCCGCCGTCGACCTTGAAGGCGGGGATGTCGCGCCCGGAGTCGAGCTTCATGGCGTCGGCCAGGTCCGAGAGCTGCAACGCGATGCCCTCCAGCACCGCCCGCGCCACGTGCCCCTTCGAGGTGCCGCGCGTCAGCCCCGTCAACAGCCCGCGCGCGTCGGGGCGCCAGTGCGGCGCGCCCAGCCCGGCCAGCGCGGGCACGAAGACCACCTCGCCCGAGGACTTCACCGTCTTCGCCAGCGCCTCGATGTCCGAGGACTTCTTGATGAGGCCCAGCCCGTCTCGCAACCACTGCACCGCGGCGCCGGCGATGAAGCTGCTGCCCTCCAGCGCGTAGGTCGTCTTCCCGCCCAGCTTCCAGCCCACCGTCGAGAGCAGCCCGGAGCGGCTCGCCACCGGCGCCTCGCCCACGTTCATCAGCAGGAAGGCCCCGGTGCCGTAGGTGCACTTGGCCTCGCCCGGTGCGAAGCAGGCCTGCCCGAAGAGCGCCGCCTGCTGGTCGCCCGCCATGCCGCTCACGGGGATGCCGTCGGGCAGTGCGCGGAGGCCGCGGGTGACGCCGTACACCTCGGACGAGGCGGCGATGCGCGGCAGCACCGCCTTCGGCACCCCCAGCAGCGCGCACAGGCCGTCGTCCCACTCCAGCGTGCGCAGGTTCATCAGCATGGTGCGGCTGGCGTTCGACACGTCGGTGACCAGCTCTGTGCGCCCGGTGAGCTGGTACACCAGCCAGGTGTCGATGGTGCCGAAGGCGAGCTCTCCCGCGGCGGCCTTCGCGCGCGCGCCCGGCACGTGGTCCAGCAGCCACTGGAGCTTGGTGCCCGAGAAGTAGGGGTCGAGCACCAGCCCCGTCGTCTCGCGCACGCGGGGCTCCTCGCCGCGCGCCTTGAGCTCGGCGCATCGCTCCGCGGTGCGGCGGTCCTGCCAGACGATGGCCCGGTGCAGCGGCCGGCCGGTGCCGCGGTGCCACAGGCCCGTCGTCTCGCGCTGGTTGGTGATGCCGATGGCGGCCACCTGCTCGCCCTTCACGCCGGCGCTGCGCAGCGCCTTGGCGATGCACCACTCGGTGGTCTCCCAGATTTCCTTGAGGTCGTGCTCCACCCAGCCCGCGCGGGGGAAGTGCTGGGTAAATTCCTTCTGCCCGGCTCCGACGACCGCCAGCCGGCTGTCCAGCACCAGCGCGCGGGAGCTGGTGGTGCCCTGGTCGATGGACAGTACGTAGCGTTTGCTCATTTTCGAAAACCCTCCAGGAGCGCAGTCATATACGGCCACCACTGCGCGGATGAAGCGATGAAGGCGCCCAGCGCCGCGCCCACCAGCGCCGCCACGCCCCAGCGCGTGCGCCGCGGCTTGAGCGAGGTCGGCACCAGCGCCGAGAGCGCGGTCAGCTCCGTCTGGTTGAGCCGCTCCAGCACCTGGCTCTCGCTCAGCTTCTTCCGGTCTCGCAGGAAGGCCACCAGAATCGCCGAGGGGCTCAGCGCGAACTCCGAGAGCAGGGCCTCGAAGGCGCGCCGCAGCGCCGCGGCGTCCTGGAAGCGCTCCTGGGGGAAGCGCGCCATGGCCCGCTCGATGACCTGCGTGAGGTGCTTCGGCGCCTGCTTCGCCGCCCGCCCCAGCGCCTCGTGCTTGCCGGTGGTGATGCGCGCGAAGACCTCCGCCGCCGTGCCGCCGGTGAAGGGCCGCCGCCCAGCGAGCGCCTCGTAGAGCATCACCCCCGCGGAGTAGACGTCGCTGCGCGCGTCGATGTCGCCCCCCGTCACCTGCTCCGGCGACATGTACGAGGGCGTGCCCACCGCCATGCCAGTCTTCGTGAGGCGGTCCAGGTCCTCCTGCTGGGCGATGCCGAAGTCCATCAGCTTCACCTCGCCCCAGGAGCTGAGCATCACGTTCCCCGGCTTGAGGTCGCGGTGGATAATCCGATGGGCGTGGGCGTGCTCCAGCGCCGAGGCGAGCTGCAGGCCGATGACGCACACCGCCTCGGGTGGCAGCGGCGCCTCCTTGATGAGCTCGCCCAGCGTGGGGCCGTCCACCAGCTCCATCACCATGTAGAGGCCGTCGTTCTTCTCGACGAGGTCGAAGAGGGTAACGATGTGCTGGTGATGGAAGGCCGCCAGGGCCATGGCCTCGCGCTTGAACCGCGAGAAGGCCTCCTTGTTCTTCGCCGTCTCGGGCGAGAGCTCCTTGATGGCGACTTCGCGTTGCAACCCTTCGTGCAGACCGCGATAGACCTGCGCCATGCCGCCCTTGCCCAGAGGCCCCAGAATGCGACAGTCGCCGACCTTGCGAATCGCCATGGCGGGTGACGACGCTACGCGATGGGCGCTCTGCGCGGTGGTCATTCTGCTGACGCCGGGCGCGCGCGCGGCGACGGAGGTCCTCTCCTTCGGTGACAACCCCGGCAACCTGCGGCTCTTCGTGCACACCCCGGCCTCGCTGCCGCCGCACCCAGCGCTGGTGGTGGCGCTGCACGGCTGCACCCAGACCGCCGCCGACTACGGCCACACCGGCTGGGACCAGCTGGCCGACGCGCACGGCTTCCTGGTCGCCTACCCGCAGACCGCGACGAACAACCGCTGCTTCGAGTGGTTCTCTTCGGCGCAGCAGGCGCGCGACGGAGACCAGGTCAGCTCGGTGTTGTCCGCGGTGAGCCACCTCGTCACCACCGCCGGCGTGGACCCCTCGCGCGTCTTCGTCACCGGCCTGTCGGCGGGCGCGGCCATGACCAACGTGCTGCTCGCGGTGGCGCCCGACGTCTTCAGCCGGGGACAGGTGGTGGCGGGCATCCCCTTCCGCTGCACCTCCAGCGCGCTGGGCGCCTCCACCTGCATGCTGACGCCGCCCTACTTCTCCGCCAACTACTGGGGCTCGCTGGTGCCGGCCACCCAGACGCCGCCGCGCGTGCAGCTCTGGCACGGGAGCCTCGACTTCGTGGTGGCGCCCAGGAACCTGGAAGAGACGCTCGACCAGTGGACCGCGGTCAACGGCATCGACCAGGTCGCCGAGGTGACGATGACCCGGGGCGACGCCACCGGCCGGGCCTTTCACGACGACGCGGGCGTGGTGCGGGTGGAGGCGTGGCTGGTCTCCGGCATGGGCCACGGCACCCCCATCGATGAGGCCGCTGGGTGCGGCGAAGCGCAGTCGTACGTCCTCGACGTCGGCGTCTGCTCCGCGCTGGAGGGCGCGCGCTTCTTCGGGCTGCTCGTCGACGCGGGCGACGTCGACGCGGGTGACGCCGACGCAGGTGACGTCGACGCAGGTGACGCCGACGCAGGTGACGCCGACGCGGGTGACGTCGACGCGGGTGACGCCGACGCGGGTGACGTCGACGCGGGTGACGCCGACGCGGGTGACGTCGACGCGGGTGACGCCGACGCGGGTGACGTCG
>CALNBU010000867.1 GCA_937875615.1 uncultured Archangium sp. | reverse complement strand
CCCACGCCTGGCCGCGCGGCTTCCCGCACCGCTACGAGAACGTGACCGACGTGGAGCAGAGCTTCCTGTGCATCGACCGCCCGGCGTTCATCCCCACCGACGAGGTGGAGGTCGACGTGCCGGTCGCCCAGCTCACCCGTCCGGAGCCCGTGAGGTTCTTCTGACCGCGGGGAAGAGGTGCTAGGGGCGGCCCGTCATGAAGATGTCACTCTCGGTCGATTTCCACTTCAGCGCCGCCCACCAACTGCCGTTCTACGATGGGCCCTGCAAGCGCCTGCACGGTCACAACTACGTGCTCCAGGTCACTCTCGAAGGCCGCCCGCAGCCGAAGGACGGCATGATCCGCGACTTCGATGAGGTGAAGAAGACGGTCTGGGAGAGGGTGCTGACGAAGCTCGACCACTACCACCTCAACGACATCGTGGAGAACCCCACCGCGGAGAACATCGTGGTGTGGATCTGGGAGCGCCTGGAGCCGTTGGTGCCGGGCCTGGAGGAGCTCAAGCTGTGGGAGACGCCGGAGTACTGCGTCACGTACCGCAAGTGACGAAGCGCGCGCGTCGAGCTGGAGTTGACCGGGCCGCGATGAAGCGCGCGGTGGCCGATTTTCTTCGCGCCGCCGGCCTCGACGCGGACGACGCCAACCTGCGGCAGACCCCCGAGCGGGTCACCGCGGCGTGGGCCGACGAGTTCCTCGCGGGCTACGCGCAGACGCCGGCCGGCGCGCTGAGCGATCGCTTCCCGGTCTCGCGGAAGGGCGACGGAGAGCTGGTGGTGGTCAGCGACCTCCACTTCCGGTCGATGTGCCCGCATCACCTGATGCCCTACTCGGGCGTGGCGCACCTCGCCTACCTGCCGAAGCGCGAGGTGGTGGGCTTCGGGCGCCTGTCGGCGCTGGTCGACGTGTTCGCGCACCGGCTGGTGCTGCAGGAAGAGCTCGCGCAGCAGGTGGCCCGGGCGCTGATGACGGAGCTCGACGCCGGCGGCGCGGCGTGCCTCATCCGCGCCGAGCAGACGTGCTTCCGGCTCCGCGGTGAAGAGCAGCATCGCGCGGTGACCTTCAGCGAGGCCTACGAGGGCGCGCTCAAGAAGCCCGCGCTGCGGGCAGAGCTCTGGGCGCGGCTCTCCAGCTGACCCGTTGCGTCAAACGGGCCTGTTGGTTGCGAGGCATTTCGCCACTACACACGGCGACTTCCGTTCGTGTTCCGTCGTCTGCCCGTCACCTGATCTGCTGAAGGGAGAATCATGCGTCTCATCATCTCCGCGCTGCTGTTGTGCAGCTCGCTGGTTGTCGCCGCCGAGCCTGAGGTCATCGTCAAGCTGGCCACCGTCGCCCCCGAGGGGAGCCCGTGGGCGCAGGCCCTCACCGACTTCAAGAAGAAGGCGGAGAGCGCGGCGAACGGGAAGCTGCGCGTGAAGCTCTTCCTCGGCGGCACGCTGGGCGACGAGAACGACACCGTGATGGCGGTGAAGCGCGGGCAGATCCAGGCCTTCGGTGGCTCCACCGGCGCGCTGGCCAGCCAGGTGCCGGAGTTCAACATGCTGGAGCTGCCGTACCTCTTCAACAACCTCGAGGAGGCGGACTACGTGCTCTCGAAGGTGGTGAAGGATGACATCGCCAAGGCCTGCGCGGACCGCGGCGTGCAGTTCGGCTTCTGGAGCGAGAACGGCCTGCGCTCCTTCGGCGGCAAGTTCAAGATCGCCAGCCCGGAGGATCTCAAGGGCCGCAAGATGCGCAGCCAGGACAACCCGATTCACCTGACCATGTACCGGACCTTCGGCGCCTCGCCGGTGCCGGTGCCCACCACCGAGGCGCTCACCGCGCTGCAGACCGGCGCGGTCGACGGCTACGATCAGTCGGCGCTCTACCTCTTCGCGGCCTCGTGGCACACCGCCTCGAAGAACTTCGCGGTGACCAACCCCATCTACCAGCCGGCCGCGATCGTCTACAACAAGGCCGCCTGGGACGCCTGGCCTCCGGAGGTGCGCGAGGCGCTCACCGCCGCCGGCGCCGCCATCGAGGAGGATCTCCGCAAGAAGGTCCGCGCCATGACGCCCATCCTCATCAAGAACCTCCAGGAGCTCGGCGTCGAGGTGAACGTGCTGAGCGACGCTGAACTCGCGCCGTTCAAGAAGCTCGCGGAGAAGTCACGGGCCGAGTCGGTGAAGGCCGCGTCGAAGACCGAGAAGGCCCTCTACGAGAAGATGAACAAGGGGCTGACCGCGTATCGCTCGGGCAAGGCGAAGTGAGCGCCCAGCCCACGGGGTCCTTCAGCGCGCGCGTCTACGCCATCGAGCAGCGCTTCGTCGCGCTGGCCATCGGCGTGATGGGCGTCATCGTCTTCCTCGACGTGCTGCACCGGGTGACCGCCAGGGATCTCTCCTGGGGTTGGCGCGGAGTGTGGGCGGTGGTGGCCGGCTTCGCGGTGTACGGCGCGCTGCGGCTCCGGGGGCGGGCTCCGGGCGCGGCCACCGTGGGCGTGACCGTGGTGTCGGTGGGCGTCGGCTACGGCGCCATCCGGCTCTTCCACGTGCTGGTGCCCAACGGGCTGGTGTGGAGCCAGACCCTGGGGCTGGTACTGATGCTCTGGGTCGGCGTCATCGGCGCGAGCATGGCGGCCCGTGAGCGCCGGCACCTGGCGCTCGATCTGGGGAGCAAGCTGTGGCCGCAGAGGTTGCTGCCGAAGGTGCAGGGCGTGGGCAACGTGGTGACGGGCTTCTTCTGTCTCGCGCTCGGCGTGCTGGCGGTGGTGAGCGTGAGAGACCATCTGCGCGACTGGAATGACACCGACGGCGCGGGTGGGGTGTTCCCGGCGCTGCCGATCCCCAAGTGGGTGGCCTTCGCGGGCGTGCCGGTGGGCTTCGGGGTGATGGCCGTGCGCTTCTTCGCGCAGGCCGTCGAGAGCTTCAGGGGCAAGGTCGAAGAGGACGACGCCATGGCCATGCTCGGCCTGAAGGACGACGCCGCGGGGGAGCCGAAGGCATGACCACCATCGTGCTGCTGTGCATCGCCGCGCTGCTGCTGCTCGGGGCTCGCCTGTTCGTGGTGGTGGGCCTGGCCACCATGCTGTGCTTCTCGCTGGTGCTGGGCGAGGGCCTGGATCCCGACAAGCTGGTGCGCATCGTCAACAAGATGGAGGGGCTGACCACCAAGAACGTCTTCCTCTCGATCCCGCTCTTCGTGGCGGCGGGTACGGTGATGACCCGCGGCGGCATGGCCGCGCGGCTGGTGCGCATCGCCACGGCCTTCGTGGGCTTCCTCCCGGGCGGCCTGGCCATCGCCTCCATCGTGGCGTGCATGATCTTCGCGGCCATCTCCGGCAGCTCGCCGGTGACGCTGGTGGCGGTGGGCACCATCATGTTCCCCGCGCTGATGGCGGCGAAGTACCCGCGCGACGCGGCGATGGGGTTGTTGATGACGGCGGGCTCCCTGGGCTGCCTGCTGCCGCCCTCGGTGGCGATGTTGATCTACGCCATCAGCGTGTCGGGCACCTCCGGCGTCGACCCGTCCGACCTGTTCCTGGCCGGCTCCATCCCCGCGTTGACCATCTCCGGCGTGCTGGCGGTGTACGCCTTCTACATCGGCAAGAAGTCGGGCGCGCCGAAGCAGCCCTTCTCGTGGTCCGAGGTGGTGGCCGCGCTGCGCGACGGCGGCTTCGCGCTGGCGTTGCCGTTCATCGTGGTGGGCGGCATCTACTCCGGCCAGTTCACGCCCACCGAGGCGGGCGCGGTGGCGCTGATGTACGCGGTGGTGGTGTGCACCTTCGTGCACCGCGAGGCGAACCTGAAGCAGCTGGGTGACGCCTTCGCGGAGAGCGCCATCCTCATCGGCAGCCTGATCCTCATCGTGGTGCTGGCCTTCGGCCTCAACGACTTCCTGGCCGAGGTCGAGGCCGCGGAGCGCATGGGCTCGTGGCTCCGCGAGGCGGGGCTCTCTCCCTTCATGTTCCTGCTGGTGGTGAACGTGGCGTTGATCGCCATCGGCGCGCTGATGGACTCGGTGAGCGCCACCCTGGTCTTCGCGCCGCTGCTCGCGCCCATCGCCATCGACGTGTACGGGTTCGACCCGGTGCACTTCGGCGTGGTCTTCGTGGTGAACATGGAGATCGGCTACCTGGCGCCTCCGGTGGCGACCAACCTCTTCGTGGGCGCCGCCATCTTCAAGGAGCCCTTCGGACGGGTGGCCCGGGCGGTGCTCCCGACGCTGGGCATGGTGTGCCTGGCGTTGGTGGCGCTGATGTACATCCCCACGCTCTCCACCGGCGCGCTCAACTGGAAGAAGGGCAAGCCGGTGGTGACGCCCTTCCCGTGGGCCGGCAAGCAGGCCATGGCGGCGCCTCTGGTGGCGCCGACGGGCGAGCTGCCCGAGAAGAAGGGCGCCATGACCATGGAAGAGATGATGCGCGCCGCCGAGCGGGAGCTCGAGGAGAAGCCGAAGCGGCCCATGACCATGGAGGAGATGATGCGCGCCGCGGAAGAAGAGGTGCGGCGCTCGGAGGAGGCCGGATCGACCGACGCCGCCGTGCCCGACGCGCCCGCTGAGTGACCGGGTGGCAGCGCGCGGGGAAGCGAGTACACCCCCGGGGCTGATGATCCGCGACGAGCTGGCTGGCATCGAGCTGTCCGACGACGAGGCCACGCGCGCCGCGTACGGTCAGGACGCGTCGGATCTGGGCACCTTTCTTCCGGCGCTGGTGGCCTTCCCCAAAGACACCGCCGAAGTGCAGCGGGTGGTGCGCGCCTGCCTGAAGCACGGCGTGCCGGTGACGCCGGCCGGCGCGCGCACCGGGAAGAGCGGCGGGGTGTTGCCGGTGCAGGGCGGCGTGTCGCTGGCGCTGGGGCGCCTCGACCGGATCATCGCCATCGACCGCGGAGATCTCACCGCCACCGTGCAGCCGGGCGTGGTGCTGGCCGACCTCCAGCGCGCGGTGGAGGCGGTGGGGCTGTTCTACCCGCCGGATCCCAACTCGGCGCCCACCTGCACGGTGGGGGGCAACGTGGCCTGCAACGCGGGTGGCCCCTCGGCGCTCAAGTACGGCGTCACCCGCGACTACGTGCTGGGGCTGGAGTGGGTGCTGCCCGACGGCGAGGTGGTGCGGGTGGGCCGTCGGACGGTGAAGGGCGTCACCGGGTACGATCTGGTCGGCCTCTTCGTGGGCTCCGAAGGCACCCTGGGCGTGGCCACCGAGGTGACGGTCAAGCTGCTCCCGCTGCCGCCGGTGGTGATGACCGCGCTGTTGCCCTTTCGTGACGTGCGCTCGGCCACCGACGCGGTGGCGGCGATACTTCAGGGCGGGGTGTTGCCCCGGTGTCTGGAGCTCCTCGACGAGGTGGCGCTGAGGGCCGTCCAGGGGCAGGGCGTCCCCTTTCACCCGGAGGCCG
>CALNBU010000866.1 GCA_937875615.1 uncultured Archangium sp. | reverse complement strand
GGTGCTGGCGGGGCGCGCGCTGCGCGGCGTGCGGCACCTGACGCTGGTCGACGGAGGTGGGGCGCTGGCGCCGGCGTCCCTGAGCGCCCTGTTGAGCGAGGCCACGGTGAGCTGGGTGCCGGGGGCGGCGTGGCTGGTGCAGCCGCTCGCGCCGGTGCAGGGCCGGCCGTTGATCGTCGGGGACCCGCGCAGAGATCTCCCCGGCGCGCGGGCGGAGGCGCGGACCCTGGCGGCGCAGCTCGACGGGGAGCTGCTCGAGGGCGACGGCGCCACGGTGGAGGCGCTCACCGCGCGCTGGACGGCGCGCCCGGTGTTTCACTTCGCCGGCCACGGGAAGCTGCGGGCGGAGGCGCCGTGGGACGCGCACCTCGCGCTGGCCAGGGGACAGAGCGTCGACGTGGAGCTGTTGCTCGCCCGGCGCCCGGGGCCCGGGCTGGTGGTGTTGAGCGGCTGCGAGACGGGCCGCGCGCTGGCCGCGCCCGCCGATGGCTTCGGGCTGGCGGAGGCCTTCCTCGCGGGAGGCACGCGGCACGTGCTGGCGGCCACGGTGGAGCTCGACGACGCCCGCGCGCAGGCGTTCATCGAGCGCTTCTACCGGCTGGGGGGCGTGGGCGACGCCGCGGGCGCCTTCCGCCGCGCCGTGCTGGAGGCCCGGGCCGGAGACGACGCGAGCTGGCAGCACTGGCGTCTGCTCGGCCGACGCTGAGGGTGTAGTAGAGAGCGCGGCCTATGCGCATCCTTTCGGGCGTCCAGTCGTCAGGGAAACTCCACATCGGCAACTACTACGGCGCCATCCGCGAGTTCGTGCGCCTGCAGGAAGAGGGCGAGGCGCTGTACTTCATCGCCAACCTGCACGCGCTCAACTCGGTGCGCGACGGGAAGCTGGCCCGGCGGCTCACGCTGGAGACCGCCGCGGCCTTCATCGCGCTGGGCGTCGACCCGCAGCGCGCCGCGCTCTTCCGGCAGAGCGACGTCCCCGAGATTCCCGAGCTGAACTGGGTGCTGGGCACGGTGGTGCCCATGGCCGACCTGGAGAACGCCCACAGCTACAAGGACAAGCTGGCCCGCGGCGCGTCGCCCGACTTCGGCCTCTTCGCCTACCCGGTGCTGATGGCCGCCGACATCCTGCTCTACGACACCGACGTGGTGCCGGTGGGGCGAGACCAGAAGCAGCACCTGGAGCTGACCCGCGACTGGGCCGGGAAGTTCAACCGCCAGTACGGCGGGCAGGTCTTCAAGCTCCCGAAGGAGCGCATCCGCGACGAGACGGCGGTCATCCCCGGTCGCGACGGGCAGAAGATGTCGAAGACGTACAACAACACCATCGACCTCTTCGGCACCGACAAGGAGGTGGAGAAGCAGGTGAAGAGCGTGCTGACCGACTCCACGCCGCCCGAGGCCGCCAAGCCGGTGGACCAACAGCCGCTGTACGCCCTGCTCAAGCTGGCGCTGTCCGAGAGCGACTTCGCCGTCATCGACGCCAGGTGGCGCGCGGCCGGCGGTGAGCCGAAGAGCCACGGCTACGGCGCCTTCAAGCAGGCGCTGCTCGAGGCGTTTCACGGCACCTTCGACCCGGCCCGGGCCCGCTACGCCGAGCTGATGGCCGACCAGGCCGAGCTGGAGCGCCTGTTGACGGCCGGGGCGCAGAAGGCCCGCGCGCACGCCGCGCCGGTGATGGCCCGCGTCCGCCTCGCGGTGGGGTTGTAGAAATCCGCCTGACGGGCGGAGGTGCGTGCTAAGCGTCGCCGAGGCCGATTTACCGGCCCTGGAGCCTCGTAAAGGGTTGACGCACGTGAAGGACGGGAGTCCTGCACAGGACGATGCGCTGTCGGAGGTGATCGCACCGCGCGACGCCTTCCGCGTTGCCCTGCCCAACTTCGAGGGGCCGCTCGACCTGTTGCTGCACCTCATCCGCGAGCACAAGGTCGACATCCTCGACATCCCCATCGCGCTCATCACCCAGAAGTACCTGGAGCACCTCGAGCGGATGCGGGAGGTGGACCTCGACATCGCCGGCGAGTTCCTGGTGATGGCCTCGACCCTGCTCCACCTCAAGTCGCGCATGCTGCTGCCGCGCGAGGAGTTGCCCCAGAATCAGGAGGCGCCGGAGGCCGGGCCCGACCCGTCGGACCCACGCGCCGAGCTGGTCCGTCGGCTGCTGGAGTACCAGAAGTACAAGGCGGTGGCGGAGCAGCTGGCGACCAACCCGATTCTCGACCGCGACGTCTTCCCGCGACGTGTGGCGGTGGAGGAGGTGCCGCTGCTGGAGGAGGAGATCGGCCTCAAGGAGATCAGCGTCTACAAGCTCATCGAGGCGCTCGACCGGGTCCTCAAGGCGCTGGAGCCGAAGCGCCAGCACGAGGTGACGCGCGAGCACCTCTCGCTCTCGGTGGCCATGTACGGCATCGCCGCGAAGGTCCGCGCCGAGGGCCGGGGCCACGCGGTGAACTTCCTCGCGCTCTTCGACGGGGTGCGCACCCGGAGCCAGGTGGTCATCACCTTCCTGGCGCTGCTGGAGATGGCCAAGCTCAAGCTGGTGCGGATCTTCCAGTCTGAAGGCAGCGACGACATTTTGATCAGCGAGAAGGGCGACGCGTTGGCCGACTTCGGCGAAGGCGCGGGCCCCTCGGAGGACCTCGACCGTGAGTACCAATAAAGAAGAAGACGAGACCGTCACCGGAGGCCCGTCGCCCTTCAGCGAAGAGGAGGTGGCGGAGACTACCACGCGGAATGCCATCAAGTTGTTCA
>CALNBU010000865.1 GCA_937875615.1 uncultured Archangium sp. | reverse complement strand
AGAGCTACCTGGCCGGCACCGACGCGCCGCTGGCCGCCGCGCGCAAGTGGCTCAAGGTCCCGGAGGCGCAGGAGGCGTTGATCGTGGTGAACCTGCTCGACGCGCAGGACGAGGTGCGGGCGGTGCGCGGTGAGGGGGGCGAGGCCTTCATCATCGTGGGGCCGAGCGACAAGCCCAACGTGCGCGGCGTGATCAAGGAGTTCACCCGGCTGGTGGTGGAGCCCTCGGTGGCGAAGGCGGTCACCAGGTGGTCGGGCGGGGTGGGGGTGCTGAAGGAGGCGCAGGCGGCGGGGGCGACGGAGACCACGCTGCAGGAGTTCGCCTCCGGCGCCATCGGCGAGGCCATCGCGCTGCGCGCCATCGGCGCCAACGACGCGGCCTTCGACGCGGCGGCCTCGCGCGGGTACTTCGGAATCAAGGACATCGCGAAGCTGTTCGACGACAACAAGCCCATCGACACGATCGTGGTCGACGCGCTGCAGAAGCTCGAGACACGCCGCCCCGCGAAGAAGTGAAGACGTGAAAAATGCTCTGATTGCGCTGCTCGGCAGCGCCACTGGCTTCACCGCGTACGCGCTGGTGTTTCTGGTGTTGCTGGCGGCTGGCTTTGGCCTGCCATTGCCAGAAGACATCCCCCTGATCATGGCCGGGGTGCTGGTGCACCACGGCCAGGCCGATCTGGTGACGATGATCATCGTCGGCTACCTGGGGATCATCGTCGGCGACTCGATCATGTTTTCGTTGGGGCGGCGCTTCGGCGCCAACGCGACGGGCTTCTTCGCGAAGCTGATCACCCCCGCGCGGCGGGCGCGGGTCGAGGCGCTGTTCGCCCGTCACGGAGAGAAGATCGTGATGGCGGCGCGCTTCATGCCCGGGGTGCGCACCGTGACGTACTTCACCGCCGGCTCGGTGGGCATGAGCTTCACCAAGTTCGTGATGTACGACTCCATCGCCGCGCTGGCGTCGGCGCCGCTGTTCGTGGTGCTGGGTTACAAGTTCGGCGCCGACATCGACTCGCTCTTCCTCCGCATCGCGGCCGGAGAGCGCGGCGTCATCATCGGCATCGTGCTGCTGGTGGTGGGCCTGGTGGTGTTCAGCCGCTGGCGCGCGCGTCGGGAACGTCGCGCGGCCGCCGAGGCGCTCACCATGAAGGCGCAGGCCGAGGGCATAGAGCCGGCCCCCGCCCGCTCAGGAGCGGCGGTCGAGGTAGGCGTGGATCGCGGCGAGTAGCGGCGAGCCCTCGAGCTCAGGCTCTGGAGGAGGCGGCGGCGGGCGCTGCGGGAGCGGCTCGCGACGCATCACGGCGCGTCTTCCTTCTTGTCGTACTTGCTGAGCAGATCATTGACCGCCTCCCGCAGGTACTCGCTCTGCGCGACGCGGGTACGGCGCGAGAGCTCCCGGAGCTTCTCGACCTTCTCCTGCTCCACCAACACGTGGGTGCTGACCACGTCGGGACGATCGGCCTCCGGCGTGGTCGAGGTGGGGCCAACGGGGTCCATCACAAGGGGGGTGGGTGACATCTCGTGCATCGCGTCGTCTCCTTCGCAGTCAGGGCGCTACAGGCCAGATGCAGCCTGTGACGACATGAGAAGGCCGAAGCGGTGAGCAGTCAAAAAAACAGCCCTGCACCGGGAGGCGCAGAGCTGAGAAGTGGCCAGGGTCGGACTTGAACCGACTACCTGCGGATTATGAGACCGCCGCTCTAACCAGGTGAGCTACCTGGCCGTGACACCGGGCGCGCAGTTACACGCCCGTGCCTTGTGTCGCAAGAGGTGTGTTTGACGACAGCGACGAAGGGTCCATATGCTCGCTGACATCCAACGCTCCTGATCAGGGCACACCCGGGGAAAGCCCGGGGTCGCAAAACCGCGGGGCCTCACTTCGGTGGTTTCGAAGCGGCCGGCCGTGGTCTCCGGGAGGCGGGTGGCCGCAGTGGGCGGCCATCAGACCTGATCACGAGCCTGCATGGCCGGCAGCACCGCCGGCAGGAGATCGAGATGGGTACCAGCCTCCTCCTACCGATGATGGTGTCGCTGCTGTCGTTCACGCCCGGCTATGGCGGGCACCTCGACCCGGGGGCGTTCCCCATCAACACCAGCGCCGGAGATCAGTTCGATCCGCACGTCGACGGAGATCTCGCGGCCTACTCCAACGACGCGACCCATCAGATCCACTGGTTCCGCTTCAGCGATGAGTCGCACGGCTACATCCCCTGGAACCTCTTCACCTCCGACGTGCTCAGCGACGTGGACAACGAGCGCATCGTCTTCACCCGGCTGACCCCGCAGGGGCCCATCGTGGTGTTGTACGAGGTCGACAGCGCGAGCGAGTACGAGCTGGCGCCCGCGCCGAACACCAGCCACTTCGGCATCGCCATCGGGGGAGACACCGCGGCCTTCGTCGACTTTACCGCGGATCCCATCAACGGCGAGGTGGTGATTCTCGACCTGCAGAACCACAGCACGCTGCAGGTCACCTTCGATTCGCTCTACCAGCAGAACGTGGCGGTCGCTCCCGACGGGAACGTGGTGGTGTGGGAGCAGTGCAGCACCGGCTCGTCGTGCTCCATCGGCTACGCGCGAAAGAACGATGGGGTGTGGTCGACCGGGCTGGTCTCGTCCAACTTTCTGCGCGACAGCAACCCCGACACCAACGGCACCCTGGTGGTGTTCCAGCGCGATGATCCCTTCGTGCCCGGCTCGGCGGATCTGGTGGTGGTCAACCTCCAGACCTTCACCGAAGACGTCGTGGAGCTGGGCGAGAACCAGTACAACCCGTCGATCCGCGGAGAGTTCATCGCCTTCGAGAGCCGCGAGACCGGCGTGTTCTTCGGCGATCTCTTCATCCTCAACTTCCTCACCCGCACCTACTACCGCGTCACCGACACCCCCAACGTCCAGGAGACGCTCAACGACATCACCCTGGTCAACGGGCAGGTGCGCATCGTCTGGCAGGCCTCGGAGCCGCAGAACTTCCTCTACGGCGACATCTGGGGTGGGTTGCTCGACGTGCCGACGGTCAGCGCGCGCCCGTGCGCCAGCGGCGACGCGGTGGAGCTGGAGGCCTGGCGGAGGTACCGACCCGCAGGCTGGTTCGACGACGTGGAGCACTTCTCCACCGGCTTCACCTTCGAGCTGCCGGCGCGACTCCCGGTGGTGGAGGGTGAGGCGGGCGGAAAGAAGCACAGGGCCTTCCTGTCCTTCAGGAGCGAACAGCGGCTCTATACCTGCGAGTACAGCGGCGATGGCGACGGCTACGTCTTCGAGAGCTGCCGACGCGACGACGAGGGGGCGGGCTTCGGCTGGGGCGGCGCCTGTCGCTACGAACCCGCGGAGGCTGGGGCGCTGGTGGGGGCGCTCAGTCCGGGGAACGCCGTCACGGTGAGCAAGGTGAAGCTGCACGTCCGTGAGGGTGCGGTGGCGCACGGAAAGACGAAGGTGCGGGTGACGCTGGGCGGTGGGCCCTCGTGTCGCAGCCAGGGCGAGGCGCCCGGGGAGAAGTCAGCGGACGCGCCTGACGTCGAGGCGGTGTCCTCGATGTCCGCCTCCGCGTCGTTGACGGGCGCGCTTCATCACGGCGGGTGCGCCAGCGCTGGCGGTGCGGGGTCGTCGCTGCTGGCGCTCCTCGGGCTGGCGCTGCGGCGTCGCGCGCACTGAGCGCCCGCCTCGACCGCAGAGCCTGTTAGAAGCTGCACGCTGCGATGCGCGTTCTCCTGGCGTTGCTGGTGCTGAGTGCGACGCTGGCGCGCGGAGAGCTCTCCTTGCGGCTCAGCCCCGAGCGACCGGTGAAGGGCCACGACACCGTGGCCATCCTGGAGATGTCGCTCGTCGACACCGCCCGGCAGACCCCGCCCATTCTTCGCGCCAGCGTCGGCACCATCGAGGCGGTGGAGCGGCTGGGGCCCGGCCTGTTCCGTGCGCGGTACGTGTTGCCGACGAGCCGGGCGCCGGAGGTGGCCATCATCGTCGCGCTCGCGCCCTGGCCGCACCCGCAGGCCGCGGAAGGCGCGCTGGCGGTGCTGCGCGTGCC
>CALNBU010000864.1 GCA_937875615.1 uncultured Archangium sp. | reverse complement strand
CCATGCCCCCCAGGTTCTCGGTGATGGCGACGTGCCCGCCGATGCCGGGCAGCACCACGTTGGTGCTGCCGTGGGCCGAGGTGTTGGTCAGCGAGTCGCGCGTCGCGGAGTTGATGAGCTCCACGCGCACGCCCGGAGTCAGCGTGACGATGCCCCAGCTCACCGCGTCGGTCACCGACAGCGCCACCGCGTGCGTCTCCGCGAAGTTCTTCACCAGCGTGGCCGTCGGCTCGCCCGCAGACACCAGGGCGCCGTCGCGCACCAGGAAGGCGTCTTCGGTGTGGTTCCGGCGGATGGCGTCGTAGTGGTAGCGCGCGCGCGCCTCCACCGCGTGGGTCAGCGGGCCGGTGTCGAAGTTGGTGCGGAACACGCTCTCGACGCCCTGCGAGACGTAGCTGCGCTGGTTGGGGCCGATGAGCAGCGTTTCGCTGTCGCTCGAGGAGTCGAGGGTGCCGCGCAGCACGCCCATGTAGACCTGGTTGCGGGGCGACTCGGGGTTGGCCAGCACGTTGGCGATGGCCGCGCCGCGGAAGCGGTTGAGCTTGCGCCAGCTGCGGTCGAGATCGTTCCGGTACAGCGTCGTGCTGAGGCTGAAGCGCTCGCCGTCGAGGCGGTGGTTGAGCACCAGCTGGGTGCGCAACCAGCTCATGTGGTCGAGCTGACTGGCCTGGTAGCGGCGCAGCGGGTTCTCCCGGAAGTTGGCGTCGGAGAGGCCGAGGTAGGTCTCGTTCGACTCCTCGCCGGAGATGCCCAGCTTCAGCGTCACCGCGTTGGCCAGCCCACCCAGGGTGAAGCGGTGGCGGGCCTTGAGCATCGCCTCGGTGCGGCCGAAGCCGGTGTTGCCTCCGCCGTCGAGCTGCGCGAAGCCGTCGCTGCGCAGGTGGACGAGCTCCATCAGCAGAGAGGTGTTCTCGGTGCCCAGCGCGAGCCACCCGTGGCCCTTGCCGTACCAGTACGAGCCGAGCGCGAGGTCCAGACCGGCGCTGATGCCGGGGCCCATGTCACGGGTGATGAAGTCGATGGCGCCGCCCACCGTCTGCGGGCCGTAGGTGATGGCCGCGGGGCCCTTCACCACGCGCACCGCCTCCATGCGGGTGATGAGCGGAAAGTAGTAGGCAGCCGGCGCGGAGTAGGGCGCGGGGCCGAAGAGCACGCCGTCCTCCATCAGCGTCACCTTCTGGCTGCGGTTGGGGTTGGCGCCGCGCAGACCGATGTTGGGCCGCAGGCCGAAGCCGTCTTCGCCGCGCACCTGCACGCCGGGCACCGCCTGCAGCACGGCGTGGGCGTCATCGAGCTCGAAGCGCTTGAGCCGCGCGCCGTCGATGGTGTGCGTGGAGCCGGCGGTGCGGGTCTCGGGGGTCCCCACCACCACCGTCTCCAGGGCCGTGCCTGCATCGGCCTCGGGGACGCCGGCGTCTTGCGCTGCGACGGGCGCGGCGGCGAGGGTCAGGCAGACGACGACGAGGTGCTGGAGGGACACGGGCAGAGGTCTCGGAAAAAAAGAAAGCGCGCGCTCCCCGGGACTTCCCTGGAGGAGCGCGCGCGGGAGTGGCTGACGACTCAGTGCTCCACGTTGGCGACGAGCCAGATGGAACCGTCGGCGGTGACCTTCACCGAGCGGGCGGTCTCCTCGACGCCGGCACCGACCGCGAGGTTGAACGTCACCACGCCGTTGGTCCCGAAGGAGGTGTCGACGGAACCGTCGGCGTTGAAGCGCGCCACCGCGATGCGGGAGTCGTCACCCTCGGTGACGAAGCCGGCGGCAATGATCTTCGTGTCCTGCCAGGCGACGCTCCAGAAGCGATCGTTGGCGGTGGTCGACAGCGGCACGGCCTGCGCGAACTCGGCCGACGCGCCCGTCAACGGCACCACGGCCAACACCGCGTCGTCGTTGTTGTCGGCGGTGCCCGCGGCCGTCGCGCCCTGACGGAAGCCCGACACGGCCAGGTGCGTGGCGCCGGCGTTGACCGCCACGCCCCAGAACGCCTCGTTGGCGCGGTCGAAGCTGTAGAGACGGTAGCCGTTGCTGTCGAAGTCGTTGACCTCGGCCGAGGTGTCGACTTCGCCGAGCGAGCCGGTGATCATCACCAGGCCGTCGAGGTTGTTGGTCGTGGGGACCGCGCTGCCCACGAAGGCGACGCGGTTGTTGGGGAGCGCGACGCCGTTGCGGGCGCGGTCGTCACCACCCACGAGGTTGAACACCAGGTTGCCGTCGGTGGCCCAGGTGGTGTCGCGCACGCCAGCGTTGTTCCACCGGAAGCTGACCAGGTCGACGGTGCCGCTCGACGCCCAGCGCCCGTACCCGCCGGTGACGTAGCCGCCGTTGTGCGGGACCGCCACGTACGCCTCGGCCATGCCCCACAGGCCGCCGTCGGTGGCCGCCAGCGGGTTGTCGATGACCACGCCCGCGTCGCCGAAGGTGGGGTCGCCGGTGCCGTCGTCGTTCAGCCGCAGCAGGATGATGGAGTTCGCGGTCTGCTCCGTGGTGCCGCCGTCGGCCAGCGTGGACACCACGCCGGTGGGCAGGGCCGTGTACCCGGCGGAGACGATCTTTCCGTCGGGCTGAACCAGCCCGAGGCGGAGGTGGTCGTTGTAACCGAAGTCCAGCCAGGAGGTGCCGTTGACCGCGAAGGAGGTGTCGAGCTCACCGGAGCTGGTCAGGCGGGTCACGAAGCGGTCGGTGTTGGCGATGCCGAACACCACCGGACGGCCCGCGGAGTCGATGCCGAGGTCCCAGCCGAAGTCGCGGAGCGCCGCGAGCGCCTGGCCGTGGTCGATGATGGCCACGCCACCATCGCCGAAGCCGGTGTCGAGCGCGCCGGCGGAGGTGAGCTTCAGCACGGCCACGTCGATGTCGCGCTGGCCCATGCCGCCGCCCGCCGCGCCGCCGCCCGTCGCGTCACCACCGC
>CALNBU010000863.1 GCA_937875615.1 uncultured Archangium sp. | reverse complement strand
CCCGGAGTTCAAGCAGGCGGTGGCCGACGTCAACGCGCGCACCGCGAAGTTCCTCAGCATCAAGGGCAAGCGCACCGTCGACAGCATCCACCGTCAGCTGGGCGCGATGATGTGGGAGAAGTGCGGCATGGCCCGCAACGAGAAGGGCCTCACCGAGCTGCTGCAGGAGATCCCCGCGCTGCGCGAGGAGTTCTGGCGCAACGTCAACGTGCCCGGCTCCGCGGAGTCCCTCAACGTGGCGCTCGAGAAGGCGGGCCGCCTCGCCGACTTCCTGGAGTTCGCCGAGGTGCTGGCGCTCGACGCGCTGGAGCGCAACGAGTCGTGCGGCGGTCACTACCGCGAGGAGTGGGACGACGAGGGTGAAGCCAAGCGCGACGACGCCAACTTCATGCACGTCGGCGTGTGGGAGTACCAGGGCGACGGCAAGAAGCCGCTCCGCCACCAGGAGCCGCTGGTCTTCGAAGCGTTCAAGCCCTCTGTCCGGAGCTACAAGTAATGAGCAGCGAGACCATGAAGCTGAAGGTGCATGTCTGGCGTCAGCCCTCGAAGGATCAGCCCGGGGCGATGAAGGCCTACGACGTGGAGAACGTGTCTCCGCACATGTCGTTCCTGGAGATGATGGACACGCTCAACGAGCAGCTCCAGGGCAAGGGCGAAGAGCCGGTGGCCTTCGACCACGACTGCCGTGAGGGCATCTGCGGCATGTGCTCGATGGTGATCAACGGGCTCCCGCACGGTGGGCACCGCGGCGTCACCACCTGCCAGCTGCACATGCGTCACTTCAACGACGGCGACGAGATCTTCGTCGAGCCGTGGCGCGCGAAGGCGTTCCCGGTGCTGCGAGACCTGGTCGTCGATCGCAACGCCTTCGACCGCATCATCGCCAAAGGCGGCTACGTGTCGGTCAACACCGGCGGCGCGCCCGACGCCAACGCGGTGCCCATCGCCAAGAAGGAGGCCGACCTGTCCATGGACGCGGCGGCCTGCATCGGCTGCGGCGCCTGCGTGGCGGCCTGCAAGAACGCCTCGGCGATGCTCTTCGTCGCGGCCAAGGCCTCGCACCTGGGTCATCTCCCCCAGGGCCAGCCCGAGCGCTTCGAGCGGGTGAAGAACATGGCCATGCAGATGGACGCCGAGGGCTTCGGCACCTGCAGCAACCTCTCGCAGTGCGAAGCGGTGTGCCCCAAGGAGATCTCCGTGCGCGTGATCGCGGAGTTCAACCAGGATCTCATCAAGAGCCAGCTCAAGGGCGGCTGAGCGCCCGCCGACTCGGCGACACTTGCAGATCCGGGTGTCGGAAATCGCCCGGTGGTCGCAGGCCGCGACAGCGCGGCGCCTCGGCGCTCCAGTGAACGGGCACCGACGCTGCGGGCCCGCTTCGTGCACACGCACGGAGCATGGCTGAGGAGCTGGTGTTCTCACAGACGGTGGAGGGCCTGCTGCGCGCGCTGGGCCCGCTGGACGCCACCGACCGGGAGCGGCTCAAGGCCATCGGCTTCGACCCCTCGCTCCCGTTGGCGCCCGGCTACCCGGTCGAGAAGTACGTCGAGCTGCAGCGGGTCGCGGTGGAGATCTTCGCACCGGAGGTCCCCTTCTCGCTGGGCATCGAGACGCTGGGGCGCCGCTTCGTCGACGCCTACGGCGAGACGCTGATGGGCCGCGCGGTGTTGGTCGCGCTGAAGCTGTTGGGCCCCCGGCGGGCCCTGGAGCGGCTGACGCGCACCCTGGCCACCGGCACCAGCTTCTTCCAGACCAGGCTGACCGAGGTGCAGCCCGGCGTGTTCCACCTGTGGATCAACCGCGTCACCTGGCCTGGCTGGTACCTGGGTCTGTTGCGCCGCGGGCTGGAGCTGGCCGGCGCGCAGGAGATCTCGCTCGCGGTGGTCGAGCACGTCGGGCCAGGGCTGGGCCTGACCCTCGAGGTGCGCTGGAGCTGATCTTCTGCGCCGTCGCGACGGTTTGAGGTAAGGGCGCGAGCATGCGCATCATCGTCACCGGCTCGCTCGCTTACGACTACATCATGAACTTTCCGGGCAAGTTCTCGGATCACATCCTGCCCGACAAGGTGCACATGCTGACCGTGAGCTTCCTCGTCGACTCGATGAAGAAGATGCGCGGCGGCACCGCCGGCAACATCGCCTACACGCTGGCGCTGCTGGGCGCGAAGACGGCCATCGTCTCCGCCGCCGGGCAGGACTTCCGCGAGTACCGCGACTTCATGCACGGCAAGGGCATCGACACCCGTGGCATCAAGGAGGTTGACGGAGAGTTCACCGCCTCGTGCTTCATCAACACCGACCAGTCCAACAACCAGAGCGTCGCCTTCTACCCGGGC
>CALNBU010000862.1 GCA_937875615.1 uncultured Archangium sp. | reverse complement strand
AAGAAGGAGCACGTCGAGGCCATCCTCAACTGGGACCCGAAGAAGGCCCCTGACACCGAGATCTCCTTCACCCCGGCGCGCGTGCTGCTGCAGGACTTCACCGGCGTGCCGGTGGTGGTCGACCTGGCGGTGATGCGCGAGGCCCTCTCGGCGATGGGCGGCGACCCGCAGAAGGTGAACCCGCTGTGCCCGCTGGACCTGGTCATCGACCACTCGGTGATGATCGACAAGTTCGCCAGCACCTCGGCCTTCTCCCAGAACGTCGACATCGAGTTCGAGCGCAACACCGAGCGCTACGCGTTCCTCAAGTGGGGCCAGAAGGCGCTCAAGAACTTCCGCGCGGTGCCGCCGGGCACCGGCATCTGTCACCAGGTGAACCTGGAGTACCTGGGCCAGGGCATCTTCAAGTCGCCCGACGGCGCGGCCTACCCCGACACGCTGGTGGGCACCGACTCGCACACCACCATGATCAACGGCCTCGGCGTGGTCGGCTGGGGCGTGGGTGGCATCGAGGCCGAGGCGGCCATGCTGGGTCAGCCCATCACCATGCTGATTCCCCAGGTGGTGGGCTTCAAGATGACCGGCAAGCTCCCCGCGGGCGCCACCGCCACCGACCTGGTGCTGACGGTGACCCAGATGCTCCGCAAGAAGGGCGTGGTGGGCAAGTTCGTGGAGTTCTTCGGCCCGGGCATCAGCGCGCTGCCGCTCACCGACCGCGCCACCGTGGCCAACATGGCGCCGGAGTACGGTGCCACCATCGGCTTCTTCCCCATCGACGAAGAGACGCTCAACTACCTGCGCCTCACCAACCGCTCGCCGGAGCACATCTCCCTGGTCGAGACCTACGCCAGGGAGCAGGGCCTCTTCCACACCGCGGCGAGCCCCGACCCCGTCTTCAGCGACACCCTGGAGCTCGACCTCTCCACCGTGGTGCCCAGCCTCGCCGGCCCGGCGCGCCCCGAGGGTCGCGTGCTGCTGAAGGACATGAAGTCGTCCTTCGACAAGAACGTGCAGGACATCCTCAAGGTGAAGGAGGGCGACCCGAAGCTCGCCGCGAAGGCCGTGGTGACGCAGGGCCGCGAGAGCTACGAGCTGAGCAACGGCTCGGTGGTCATCGCCGCCATCACCTCCTGCACCAACACCAGCAACCCCAGCGTGCTGCTGGGCGCCGGCCTGCTGGCGAAGAAGGCGGTGGAGCTGGGCATCAACGTGAAGCCCTGGGTGAAGACCTCGCTCGCCCCCGGCAGCCAGGTGGTCACCGACTACCTCACCGAGGCCGGCCTGATGCCGTACCTCGAGGCCCTGGGCTTCCACGTCGTGGGCTACGGCTGCACCACCTGCATCGGCAACTCCGGCCCGCTGCCCCAGCCGGTCACCGACGCCATCGTCAGCTCCGGCATCGCCGCGGCGGCGGTCATCTCCGGCAACCGGAACTTCGAGGGCCGCGTGCACCCGCACGTGCGCATGAACTTCCTCGCCAGCCCGCCGCTGGTGGTGGCCTACGCCATCGCCGGTCACACCAACTGGGACGCCAACAACGAGCCCATCGCGCACGACCGGAACGGCCGCGCCATCTTCCTCAAGGACCTCTGGCCCTCCAGCGAGGAGATCTCCGTCGCGCTCAAGCAGGTGAAGCCCGAGCAGTTCAAGAAGCGCTACGCCGACGTGCTCAAGGGCGACAAGCAGTGGCAGGTGCTCAAGGTGAAGGACGGCGCCACCTTCGAGTGGGACGACAAGTCGACCTACGTGCGCAAGCCGCCCTTCTTCGACGACATGCCGAAGGAGCCGAAGCCCATCGCCGACATCAACGGCGCGCGGGTGCTGGCGCTGCTGGGCGACGGCATCACCACCGACCACATCTCACCGGCCGGCGACATCGCGAAGGACGGCCCGGCGGCGAAGTACCTCACCGAGCAGGGCGTGAAGCCCGCCGACTTCAACAGCTTCGGCTCGCGACGCGGCAACCACGAGGTGATGATGCGCGGCACCTTCGCCAACATCCGCCTCAAGAACCTGCTGGTGCCGGGCGTCGAGGGCGGCGTGACCAGGTTCCAGCCGTCGGGTGAGCAGATGTTCATCTACGACGCGGCGATGAAGTACCAGGCCGAGGGCACGCCGCTGGTCATCCTCGCGGGCGACCTGTACGGCAACGGCAGCTCGCGCGACTGGGCCGCCAAGGGCACCATGCTGCTGGGCGTGAAGGCCGTCATCACCAAGGGCTTCGAGCGCATCCACCGCAGCAACCTCATCGGCATGGGCGTGCTGCCGCTGCAGTTCCAGCCCGGAGAAGACGCCGCGGCGCTGGGCCTCGACGGCACCGAGACCTTCAGCATCGGCGGCATCGTCGACGGGCTGGCCCCGGGGAAGGTGCTGCAGGTGGCGGCGAAGCGCGAAGACGGCACGGTCAAGACCTTCTCCGTGCTCTGCCGCATCGATACGCCCAACGAGCTCGACTACTACAAGCACGGCGGCATCCTGCAGTACGTGCTGCGGCAGCTCGCGAAGAGCTGACGGCGAGACCGCCGCGCTGGGGGCGCCTGCGCCTCAGCGTAGCAGCGCCGCGATGAGCTCCGGGCGCTCGACGAAGGGCGTCCTGTCAGGTCGGCCCTCGGCCCAGAACCAACGCGACGCAGCCAGCGCCGGCTGCACGGTCAGCACCAGCGCGCTGCGGGTACCGTAGTCGTACGCCGGCAGGTCCACGCACACGCCCGTCGGCGCGCCGGTGGCCAGCAGCCGCTGCAGGGCGCTCGGGGTGGGCGCGCCCGCCTCCTGCTCCAGCGTGGGCCAGGCGCGGCGGACCACCTCTTCGCGCCCGGCATCGTCGCCGCCCAGGCTGCGCTCCGTCACCACGTGCAACCCCTTCGCGAGCGGCTGGTGCCGCACCTGCGCGCCGTCGCTCCAGGTGACGAAGGCGGCGCGCGCGTCGGCGTAGAGCAGGTGAAAGGTGTTGTAGCGGGTCACCGGCAACCCCTCGAGCGCCTCGCGCACCGCCACCGCCGAGGGCTGCCGCAAAGCCTCGAGCACCAGCGCGCCGCGCGAGCGCCGGTCCGCGTGCCGCTCCGCCGGGAAGCGGTTGGTGACGCCCACGAAGAGCCCCGTCTTCGTGAGCCCCAGCCAGGTGCCGCCGGCCTCCTCGTCGCGCGGCGCGACGAAGTCTTCCCCGGGCCAGCGGCGCGGAGGCGAGGCCGCGCGGCTGCGCAGCTCATCGCGGTTGGCGGCCACCACCAGAGGTGCAGAGGGATGCTGCCCGACGCTGACGATCAAGGTACACATGCGCCATGCGTGACAAACAACGGGAAGAGACGCGACGGAAGCTCTATCAAGCCGCGCTCGAGGTCTTCTGTCGCGACGGCGTCTCCCAGTGTCGCATCGAAGACATCGCGCAGATTGCCCAGGTCAGCCGCGCGGCCTTCTACTTCCATTTCCCCTCGAAGGACGACGTGCTCTTCGAGCTGCTCCAGGAATCGGAGCTGCCGCTCGTCGACGCGCTCGAGAAGCTCCCCCCCGAGGCGCCGCTGAACGAGCTGTTCGAGACCGTCATCGTCCACCTCGACGGGTTCTGGAGCGTGGGTGACCGCCGCAAGCTGCTGGCCGATGTCTTCGGCGTGGTGCTGCGCCGCTCGCAGACCCTCATCGCCGACCGGGAGGCAGAGGTGGTGCGCGCCGCCCTCGGCCGCCTCGTCACCGCCGCGGCACGCAACGAGCTCTCGCCCGACATCCCCGCCGAGGTGCTGGCCGACTTCTACCTGCTCAACTGCTTCGCGGCGATGGTCAGCTGGTGCGCGCAGCCCATCATGCCGCTGGCCGACATGCTGCGCGGCGTGACGCATCTCTTCCTCCACGGAGCGGCCCCGAAGTGAGCGTCTTCAACCCCACCCTGTACGCCGGCCGCCACGTCTTCGTCACCGGCGGGAGCAGCGGCATCAACCTGCGCATCGCCCAGGCCTTCGGCCAACACGGCGCGAAGGTGAGCATCAACGGGCGCAAGGTCGAGAAGCTCGACGCGGCGGTGGCCTCCCTGAAGGCGCTCGGCGTCGACGCGCGGGGCTTCGCCGCCGACGTGCGCGACTACGCGGCGCTCGACGGCGCGCTCGAGGCCGCGGTGCAGGCCGCCGGCCCCATCGACGTGCTGGTGTGCGGCGCGGCCGGCAACTTCCCCGCGCCGGTGGCCATGATGTCGAGCAACGGCTTCAAGGCGGTGATGGACATCGACGTGCTGGGCACCTTCAACGCCTGCCGCGCCGCCTTCGAGCGCCTGCGCACGCCGGGCGCGGCGGTCATCGCCATCTCCGCGCCTCAGGCGCAGGTGGCGTACCCCATGCAGGCGCACGTCTGCGCGGCCAAGGCCGGCGTCGACATGCTGGTGAAGACGCTGGCCCTCGAGTGGGGACCGGCCGGCGTGCGCGTCACCTCCATCTGGCCCGGCCCCATCGCCGAGACCGAGGGCATGGAGCGGTTGGCCGGCGACGCGGCTTCGCGCGCCGCGCTGGAGCAGAAGCTGCCGCTGCAGCGCT
This sequence comes from uncultured Archangium sp., assembly GCA_937875615.1. Classification (GTDB taxonomy): domain Bacteria; phylum Myxococcota; class Myxococcia; order Myxococcales; family Myxococcaceae; genus Archangium_A. Next base: position 667 of record CALNBU010000862.1, on the reverse strand, counting down.
TCGGCACCAGAGACGAGGTAGCGCAGCTCGCGCTCTTCCTCGCCTCGCCGGCCGCCAGCTACGTCACCGGCAGCGTGCACGCCGTCGATGGCGGGATGGCGCTGTTGGGCGGCGCGCTGTTGAGCCTCTGAGGCCGCCGTGCACTGGCTCGACTGGCTCTCGCTGCGCGCGCTGTCCCGCACCAGCATCTTCCAGGAGGGCTGGGGCGAGGTGGCCTCGTTCGAGCCGCGCAGCCTGCTCGCCAACACGGTGCGCCCCTCGGCTCCGCTGACGCTGAGCTGGGCGCAGCCTCACCGCGAGCGCAGCCTCACCGTCCAGGACGGCACCGCCGCCTCGCCCGCCGCCGAGCTGCTCCCAGACTCCATCGCCACCCTCAGGGTGCGCCGGCTGCTGACGCCCCGCCCGCCCAGGTGTCGGGTGGTGGTGCCACCGTCGTGGGGTGACGGCGGCTACGGGCAGCGCATGTGGCTGGTGGGCGCGCTGGTGGCGCAGGGCATCGAGCCCTGGCTGCTGGAGGGGGCGTACCTCGGCGCGCGCGCCGCGCCCATGACCCGGGTCGAGGACTTCGTGCGCATGGGCTTCGCCCACATCGAAGAGGTGCGGGCGCTGCTGCAGACGCACCACGACGCGCGGCTCCCCACCGCGCTGGCGGGCTTCAGCATGGCCG
>CALNBU010000861.1 GCA_937875615.1 uncultured Archangium sp. | reverse complement strand
GTGGATTCGTGGAGGGTACGAGCCATGAGCGCGCTCCTCGAGGTGAAGGGGTTGAGCCGCGTCTACGGGAGCCTCCGCGCAGTGGACGACGTCAGCTTCCAGGTGGAGAGCGGCACCATCCTCGGCTTCATCGGCCCCAACGGCGCCGGCAAGTCCACCACCATGCGCATCATCGCCACGCTCGACGCGCCCACCTCCGGCGAGGTGCTGCTGGCCGGCGAGTCGGTGGTGGCGCGGCCCGACGTGGCGCGGCCGCTGCTGGGCTACATGCCCGACCGCTACGGCACGTACGAAGACATGACCGTCTACGAGTTCCTCGACTTCTTCGCGCGCGCCTACCGGCTCAAGGGCCGCGAGCGCGTGGAGCGGGTGGACTCGGTGATGGACTTCACGGGGGTGACGGGCCTCCGCGACAAGCTCACCTCCGAGCTCTCGAAGGGGATGAAGCAGCGCGTGGCGTTGGGTCGCACGCTGCTGCACGACCCGAAGCTGCTCATCCTCGACGAGCCCGCAGACGGCCTCGACCCGCGCGCGCGCATCGAGCTGCGGGAGCTGCTGCGCGCGCTGGCGTCGCAGGGCAAGGCGGTGCTCATCTCCAGCCACATCCTCACTGAGCTGTCGGAAATCTGCGACGCCTGCGCCATCATCGAGCAGGGGCGGCTGCTGGCCACCGGCTCGGTGCAGGAGGTGCTGGCGCGCAGCGCCTCCCAGGCGCCGTCCACCGAGGTGGAGGTCTCGCTCTTCGTCCCGTCGGGCGCCTCGTTCTCCGAGGCCGCGGCGCTGGTGGAGCGCACGCTGCTGGAGCAGCCGCTGGTGACGCAGGTGAACGCGCTGGGGCAGATGGTGCGCTTTCGCCTCGAGCTGGGCGCTGGCGAGACGCCGCGGGGCGGCTGGGTCGAGGAGGCGTCGACGCGCATCCTGCGCGCGCTGGTGTCGGCCGGCGCGCCGGTCTCGGGTTTCCGGGTGCGCGAGCGCGACCTCGAAGACGCGTTCATGTCGGTCACCACCGGGAAGGTGCAGTGAGCGACGCACTCGACAGGTTGGGCGAGCGGCTCGCAGACCGGGCGAACCCGCTGATGGTGAAGGAGGTGCGGCAGGGCCTGCGCGCCCGCACCTTCTGGCTCTTCTTCGCGCTGATGCTGGTGGTGAACCTCTTCATCTCGCTCGTCGGCTGGCAGGAGGCGCACGAGGGTGCCCAAAACGTGGGGCAGTGGGTCTTCCTCGCCTTCTTCGTGGTGCTGGCCGTGGTGCAGTTCTTCGTGCTGCCCTATTCCGCCTACCGCTCGATGTTGCGCGAGGCCGAAAACGAGACCTGGGTGCTGTTGACCCTCACCGGCCTCGGCCCCCGCAGAATCCTCGGCGGCAAGGTGATGAGCGCGTCGCTGCAGGGGGTGCTGTACGCCTCCGCGGCGGCGCCGTTCCTGCTCTTCTCGTATTTCCTCAACGGCATCGGGCTGCCTACGGTCATCGCCACGGTGGTCGTCGCGCTCGGCTACCAGGTGTTGCTGGTGTCGCTCGCCATCAGCGTGGCCACGCTGGCCAGCACCCGCCTGATGCGCGGGCTGCTGCACTTCCTGCTGTTGGGTGGCCTGTTCCAGGCGCTCAGCCTGGGCATCGGGGGCGGCATGGCCGTCGAGAGCGTGCTGGCGCGCTCGTTCGTCGGCCTCGACTTCTGGTTGGCGACGGGGGGCCTGCTCTTCGCCGCGGTGTCCACCGGCGTGCTGTTGTTCGAGGCGGCGGCCGCGAGGCTCTCGCTGCCCACCGAGGACTACGCGCGGGGGCCGCGCCTGGCCTACGTGGTGCAGTTCCTCGGCGGCGTGGTCTTCGCGGTGCTGGCCTGGATGCGCGGCGAGAGCACCCTGCCCGTGGCGGGCGTGGCGTTGGCCCTCTACGCCACGATGGTGGGCATCTTCGTGGTGTCCGACCGCGACGGCAGCTCCCGGGCGCAGTGGGCGGCCGGGCCCCGGTACTCGTTGCTCAGGCCTGGCGGCTTGCGCGGCTACGTGCTGGTGGTGGTGCTGCTGGTGGGCGTGCTGGCCGCCTTCGCCGCGCTCTCCATCGCGGACGACGAGGGGTTGCTGAGGCTGCTGGCGGCGCTGACCTACGCGCTGTTGCTGCTCTCGGTGCCGGTGGTCCTCACCCGCCAGCTGTCGCACCCGCCGGCGCAGACCCCGGCGCTGACGCGAGTGGTGTTCTTCACGTTGTTGGTGGCGCTGACCGCCATCCCGCCGATGGTCGGGGAAATCGTCTCGGAGGCCAGCGACGTCAGGCTCAACGCCTTCAACCCCATCGTGGGCTTCGCCAACCTCGACGAGCCCGGAGGGCCGCTGGCGCTGCTGGTGGCCACGGCGGTGGCCGGGCTCTTCGTGGCGCTGGCGCTGGGCGCGCTGCGTCGGCGCGACGTGGAGTGGCGTGCGTGAGCGAGGCGTTGAGCGAGCGGGCGATGGCACTCGCCGGGCCCCTCGTGGTGAAGGAGGTGCGCCAGGCGCTGCGGACGCGCACCTTCGGCCTCCTCTTCGGGGTGTTGCTGACGGCCTGCTTCTTCCTCGCCGTCTTCGCCTGGGCGGTGGGCTCGGAGCGCGACCGCCTCGGGCCCACCATCTTCGCGCTCTACCTGGGCGTGCTGGGGACGATGTGCTTCTTCGTCATTCCCTTCACGGCCTTCCGCTCGCTGGTGCGCGAGCTCGAAGACGAGACGTGGGGGGTGCTGACCCTCACCGGGTTGTCGTCGGCCGACATCGTGCGCGGCAAGTGGCTCTCGGCGATGTCGCAGGCGGCGCTGTACGCGTCCGTCTGCGCGCCCTTCATGTTGTTCAGCTACTTCCTCAACGGCGTCGACGTGATCCAGTCGGTGATGGCGCTGTGTCTGGTCTCCGGGTGGACCGCGATATTGACCGCGGTGGCGTTGGGCATCGGCACGCTGCCGCACGGCCGGCTGATGCGCACGGTGGTGCACTTCGTGGTGTTGGCGGTGTTGGGCGGAGGCACACTGGTGGGTGCCATCGTCGGTCTGATTCTGGCGAAGGACAGCCAACGGCTGCTCGTCGACCTGGTCGCGGTGTTGGGGCGCGTCATCTTCAGCTGGGCGTTGACGTGGTTGCTGCTCCGCGTGAGCGCCGCCGGGGTGGCGTTGCCAGAGGAGGCCGCGTCGCGACGGGCGCGGAGCGCGCTGGGCGCGGTGACGGTGTTGGCGCTGGTGTTCAAGGTGGTGATGTTCGTCACGGCGCACGGCACCGGGCGCGACGCGGAGGTGGGGCAGGCGCTGATGTGCCTCTTCCTGACGCTGGCCGGGGTGGTGGCGGTGAGCGAGCGCGACGGGTGGAGCAGCCGGTTGCCGGCCTCCATGCGCTTCAAGCCCGGGGCGCTGCGCAGCGCGCTGCTGGTGGTGCTGCTGCTGGCGCTGTCGACGGCCACCTGGTTGGTGCTGGGGGTCTCCGGAGCCGGCTCGGTGACGCCGCGCGCGGTGCTGGCGATACCTCTCTACCCGCTGCTGTACCTCTCGCTGGCGGTGGTCCTGGGGCGGCTGACGCCGCTGCGGTCGCTGGGTGAAGGCCCCGCTTCGATGGTGGCCTTCGTGGTGGTGGTGGTGCTGGGCGTGCTGGGCTCGCTCTTCGTGGCCTCGGCGGCCGGGCGCCTCGACCACCGCATCTACAACGCGTTCAACCCGATTCTGGGCGTGGTGAACTTCATCGAGCGCGGCTCGAACTCCGACATGGAGTGGGTCTTCGGGGTGCTCTGCGCCGTCACCTTCGGCGCGGTGCTCCTCGCGGGGCTGACGCTGCGCGCGAGAGACGGAGCCCGGTCGTGAGGCCCGACTTCGCCGCGGTGGAGCGCGCCGCCAGCGGTCGCGCGCTGCGGCTCCCGCGCGTGCCGCACCGGGGGCGGTTGGGCGACGTGCGCGCCTCCTCGGTGGGCGCGAGCCTCGAGCTGCACGACTTCCGTCAGTACGCGCCGGGCGACGACCTCCGCCACGTCGACTGGAACGCGGTGGCCCGCACCGGCGAGCTCTACCTGCGCGTGCGCCAGGATGAAGTGAGCCCCCGCGTGGAGGTGCTGCTCGACGGCTCGGCGTCGATGGCGGTGTCCGAAGAGAAGGCCTCGCGGGCCGTCGAGCTCGCCGCGTGGGTGGTGACGCTGGCCTCGCGCGCGGGCCTCGACGCGACGCTGACGGTGACCGGCGCGCAGGTCCGGCGCGTCCCCGCCGCCAGCACGCGGGCGCTGCTGGAGGTCGTCGACTTCTCCGGGCGAGAGCCCTTCGACGTGGCGCTGCGCCGGGGACCACCGCTGTCGGCCTGCGGTCTGCGGGTGGTGGTCTCCGACTTCCTCTTCGAGGCGACGCCGCAGTCGCTGGCGGAGCGCCTGGCGCGCGACGCGGCCGGCCTGATGTTGGTGCAGGTGCTCGACGCAGAAGACGCCGCGCCCTCGGGCGGCGCCGGGGTTCGGCTGGTCGACGCGGAGTCCGGCGAGGCGCTGGAGCGGGTGCTGACCCCGGCGGTGCTGGAGCGCTACGCCGCGCGGCTCCACGCGCACCAGGCGTCGTGGGAGGCGGCGGCGAGGCGGGTGCGCGGGGCGTGGGCGCAGGCCCTGGCCGACCGGCCCCTCGAGGTGCTGGCGCGGAGCGAACTGGCCGGGTTGGTGGCGCGCCCATGAGCGGGAGGGCCCGATGACGCTGGGGGCGCCGCTGGGGCTGCTCGCCCTGCTGGCCGCGCCGGCGTTGGTGGCCGCGTACTTCCTGCGGCGCAGGCAGCCGCCGCGCACCGTCTCGGCGCTGTTCCTCTGGCGCACGCCGGACCAGCGCGCGGAGGCCGGGCCTCGCCTGCAGCGCTTCTCGCGCGAGCGCTCGCTGGCGCTGGAGCTGCTCGCGGTGGGGCTCGCCGCGCTGTACCTGGCGGACGTGCGCTGCGGGCAGAGCGCGCCGCGGGCGCACCTGGTGCTGGTGCTCGATGGGAGCCTCTCCATGGCCGCCGAGGGCGTGGCCGACCGGGCCCGCGCCGAGGTGACCCGGCTCGTTGCCAGCGAAGACGCCGCGACGCTGACGCTGGTGGAGAGTGGGCTCAAGCCCTCGGTGCTCGTCGGCCCCCAGCAGGACCCCGCGCGGGCGTTGGCCGCGCTCGAGGGGTGGCGGCCCGCGCAGCCGGCGCACGACGTCGGCGCCGGTGGCCCGCTCGGGAAAACCGAGGA
>CALNBU010000860.1 GCA_937875615.1 uncultured Archangium sp. | reverse complement strand
GCAATGACTTCGATGATGGCGGCGTCGCGCCGCTCAACGCTACGCTGCAAGGCGTGATGCAGGTGAGCGCCGGTGACGTGGTGTGGTCGGCGGCGGTGAGCCCGGTGGGAGATGAAGACGCGTTCGCCATTCACAACGACACCCCCGCGGTCGCGCGCGTGTTGCTCGACACCTGGAACGCGGATACCTCGTACGGGATGGGCGTGGCCTGCAGCACCAGCATCGACACGGTGCTGGCGGTGCGCGACGAGCAAGGGGCCATTCTGGCGCTCAACGATGACCGGAATGGCGCCGCTGACCGGTGTGGCTCGCTGGTGTACGCGGTCGAGCCGGGCGAGACCGTCTACGCGCACGTCATCGACTACGGCGACGATGGACTCATCGCCGGCTATCTGTTCCAGACCCGCTTCCAGTCGGTCCCCCAGGGAGACCTGTGCGGAGCCGCCGACCCCTTGAGCGGCACGTTGACCGCGCAGGACCTGGGCGGGTTCTTCAATGACTACGCCGCGACGGGCACCAACTGCAGCTCGCTCGTCGCCGGGCCTGACCGGGTGTACACCGCCATCGCGCCGGCCGGACAGCGCACGCGCGTGACGGTGACGCCAGCCGCGGGCCTCGACACGTCTCTCTCCATCTCCACCAGCCAACAGACCTGTCAGTCCGCGGTCTGCGTGGCCAACAGCAACAACGGGGCGGCGGGTGCCCCCGACGTCGCCTACTTCGACAACAGCGGCGCCGACCAGACCATCTACATCCGCGTCGACTCCGCCACCGGCTCGACCGGGTCCTTCGACATCAGCGTCGACCAGGTCGCGATTCCTGCCGGTGATGTGTGCGCCAGCGCGGAGCCGCTGAGCGGCACCTTGACCGCGCAGGACCTGAGCGGCTTCGCCAACGACTACAACGCGACGGGCACGGGGTGCACCAGCTCGTACTCCGGCCCCGACCGGGTGTACGCGGTGACGGTGCCTCCGGACACCCGCGCGACCATCACGGTCACGCCGTCCTCGGGGCTGAACACCTCGCTCTCTTTGTCGACCAGCGAGAGCGCCTGTCAGGCGCTCCAGTGCGTGGGCAACAACAACGGCGGCGCGGCAGGTGCGCCTGACATCGCCGGTTGGGACAACGGCACCGGAGCTGACGTGGTGCTGTACGTGCGCGTCGACTCCGCTTCGGCGGGCTCCTCGGGCACGTTCACCATCGAGGCCGACCTGGGGCCCATCCCGCCCGGCGACACCTGCGCGATGCCCTACGAGCTGGTCTTCGTGGGCAACGTGGCCACTGCGACCGGCAACACCAGCCTCGCCAACAACAACAACGCGGGGAGCGAGCCGACGGGCAGCACCGGCACCTGCTCCAGCAGCGCCGTGTCGAGCGGAAAGGACCTCATCTATTCGTACACGCTGCTGCAGGAACAGGTGGTGCGGGTCACGGTGACGCCGCAGGGCAGCTTCACGCCGGCGGTGTACCTGCGGGCTGACTGCGCCGACCCCTCCGCGGCGAATCACCTCGGCTGCTCCGGGACGGGCGGCGCCACGCCGCAGGTGGTGACGCGGGTCCAGCAGGCGGGGACCTACTTCGTGTGGGTCGACGGCTACGCAGCCAGCGAGGGCTTGTTCACCATCGAGGTGGTGCTGTCCGACCCCGCGTCGAACAGCCTCTGCTCCACGGCGACCGCGCTGCTGGTGGGTGACGTGCCGACGGACGCCCAGTTGTTGGGTGGCGGTACGCCCGCGCCGGTGTGCGCCCTGCCCACCGGGACCTCGCTCTACTATTCGGTCGAGGTGCCGGTCGGGCTGGCGGTCAACGCCTTCGCGCGGGACCTCGACCATCCGCGCTGGC
>CALNBU010000859.1 GCA_937875615.1 uncultured Archangium sp. | reverse complement strand
AGAAGAAGGACGACGAAGAGGCCGCCCGCAAGAAGAAGGCTGACGAAGAGGCCGCTCGCAAGAAGAAGGACGACGAGGAGGCCGCCCGCAAGAAGAAGGACGACGAAGAGGCCGCCCGCAAGAAGAAGGCTGACGAAGAGGCCGCCCGCAAGAAGAAGGACGACGAAGAGGCCGCCCGTAAGAAGAAGGACGACGAAGAGGCCGCCCGCAAGAAGAAGGACGACGAAGAAGCCGCTCGCAAGAAGAAGGAGCCAGCCGCGACGACCACCGGCCCCTCAGACGAGGACGCCGCGGCGGCGGCCCGCGCGAAGCAGGAAGCAGAGAAGCAGCGCGAAGCCGAGCAGCGCGCGCGCGACGAAGAGAAGCGCCGCCGCGACGAAGAAGAGAAGAAGCGTCGCCGCGAAGAGGACCACGACGACCTCCGCTACTACTGACGCGGTCGAAAACTCGACGCGACCGCACAGACCTGTAGCGTCCTGTCACTGAACGCGGCACAACTCCTGCTTTGAGGGCAGAGGACGCGGTCCACGCGTGGCTCTGGAGACACACAATGAATCAGCGACATGTCGGCGTACTTCTCGGCGGTTGGGGCGAAGAGCGGGAGATTTCGGTCAAGACGGGCGAGGCCATCGCCGCGGCGCTGAGCAAACGTGGCCACCGGGTGACGGTCATCGACGCCTCCTCACGGCTCGACGTCCAACTGCGCGAGGCCGCCGTCGACGTGGCCTTCCTCGCGCTCCACGGCCGCATGGGTGAAGACGGCCGGGTGCAGGGCCTGCTGGAGGTGATGGGCCTGCCCTACACCGGCAGCGGCGTGCTGGCCTCGGCGCTGGCCATGAACAAGCCGGTGGCCAAGAAGCTGTTCCGCCAGCACAACCTCGCCACCCCGTTCGGCTACACCATCGACGCCGCCCACGTCGGCCACGCGCAAGAGCTCCACGGAGACCTGGGCTTCCCCTGCGTGGTGAAGCCCGCGAGCGGCGGCTCCTCGGTGGGCCTCACCCTGGTGACGAACGCCGCCGAGCTCCCCGGGGCGGTGGCCCTGGCCTGCCAGTACGGCGGCGAGGCGCTGGTGGAGCGCTACGTGAAGGGCCGCGAGGTCACGGTGGCGGTGCTGGGTGGCGAGGTGCTGGGGAGCTGCGAAATCGCCTCTCCCGGCGCCACCTTCGACTTCGCCGCCAAGTACCAGGGCGGCGCGCGCTACCACGTGCCGCCCCGCCTGACGCCCACCCGGCTGGCCAACCTCGAGGCGATGGCCCTGACCGCCTGGCGCGCGCTGGGCTGCCGGGGCGCCGCCCGCATCGACTTCGTGTGCCCGGACGTCGGCAACGAGGTGCTGCTGGAGGTCAACACCCTGCCCGGCATGACCCCCACCTCGCTGCTCCCGAAGATTGCCCGCGCCCGGGGCCTGTCCTTCGAGGTGCTGTGCGAGCAGCTCCTGGCGCAGGCCTCGCTGGAGCCGGTGGTGGTGCCGCCCCCGGCGGTCGGAGCCCCTCTGGCGCTCCAGGCGAGCTGAGGCGTAGGCTCGCGAGCACCATGCTCGCCGCGCTCCTGACACTCGCCCTCGCCGCAGAACCGATGCAGCTGTCCCCCGGCGCGCAGGAGGTCCTGCGGGTGGCCGGCGTCACCCGGGTAGGCGTCGGCGACCCCGCGGTGGTCGACGTCACCCCCACCGGCCGAGGCGAGCTGCTGGTCACCGCGAAGTCGCGCGGGCGCACCACCCTCACCCTGTGGACCTCCAGAGGCCTCACCACCCGGCAGGTGGTGGTGGACGACGGGCGCACCACCGAGCTCGGCCGACAGGTGAAGAGCCTGGTGAACCCCGCGCTGCAGGTCGCGGAATACAGTGGCGTCACCGTCATCGACGGCCTGTTGGAGTCTCCCGACGAGCTGCGTCGCCTCGAGCAGCTGGTGAGCCACCGCGCCGACGTGAAGGTGCTGGCGCGCCTCGACCCCCGGGTGCTGCCCGCCATCGCCCAGAACATCACCGCCGCGCTGCACAAGGAGGGCCTCAAGCACGCGCAGGCCCTGGTGCTGGGCGGCCGACTGGTGCTCGAGGGCAGCGTCGCTGACGAACGGGAACGGCAGAAGGCGCAGCTCATCGCCGACGGCCTCGCGCGCGACGTGCTGACGCGACTGTAGAATCTCACCACAACTGCGTAACCGCCGACGCACTCTTGCTTTGACAGGGGCGGCGGCTGTCCCTAGAAGAGTCCGGCCTTCACCCGGGAGGTAGTTTCGTTGTAATTCCGGGAACTTGGAGAGGCCGGTCCACTCGTGAGCCCCGCAGAACTCATCTTTCTCGGCATCTATTTCGGCGTGCTCGCGGTGTTGTCCGTTTACGGCTCCCACCGCTACCGGATGGCGTACCTGTATTACCGCCACAAATATGCGCTCCCCACGCCCAAAGGCACCCTGGGAGAATTGCCGCATGTGACGGTGCAGCTGCCCATCTTCAACGAGCTGTACGTGGTGGAGCGGCTCATCGACGCCGTGTGCCGCATCGAATACCCGCGGTCGAAGTTTGAAGTGCAGGTCCTGGACGACTCCACCGATGAGACCCAGGCGGTGGCGAAGGCGCGGGTCGCGGAGTGGCAGGCCCGGGGCATCGACATCGTCTACCTGCACCGGCAGAACCGGGCGGGCTTCAAGGCCGGCGCGCTGGAGAACGGCCTGCATCACGCGCGCGGCGAGTACGTGGCGGTGTTCGACGCCGACTTCGTGCCCGCCCCCGACTTCCTCACCCGCACCGTGCCGTTCTTCGCCGACGAGAACGTGGGCATGGTGCAGGTGCGCTGGGGCCACCTGAACCGCGAGTTCAGCACGCTCACCCAGGCCCAGAGCCTGCTTCTCGACGGCCACTTCATCATCGAGCACACCGCGCGCAACCGCAGCGGCTGCTTCTTCAACTTCAACGGCACCGCCGGCATCTGGCGGAAGTCGACCATCGCCGACGCCGGCGGCTGGCAGCACGACACGCTGACAGAAGATCTCGACCTCTCGTACCGCGCGCAGCTCAAGGGCTGGCAGTTCGTCTTTCTCCCGGAAATCATCTCGCCCGCCGAGGTTCCGGTCGACATGAACGCCTTCAAGAGCCAGCAGCACC
>CALNBU010000858.1 GCA_937875615.1 uncultured Archangium sp. | reverse complement strand
ATGCGGTGAGGCATGCGACCGCGGTCAAGACAGCAAGTTTACGAAAGATCATGGTGAGGTATCAGCCGGCCTGAAGGACAGGCTTCGTAGTCAGTCCGTGAGCCGTGTGCAAATGTGGGTAAAAATTCCTCAGGGCAGCTCGCCGAAGCCGGCGTCGCGCATCTCCCCGCGGAAGTTGCCGAAGAGGGTCCGGCCACCGCCGAGATCTCCGCCCTCCTGGTCGAACAACACCGAGAAGTTCCCCACCGTCTCTTCGCCGACGCCGCCCCCCGAGGTGATGATGAAGTCGCCGCGCGCGACGCGGGGCAGGTTGCGCACCGGCTCTCCGCCGGGAGCGTGGGTGACGGCGCAGCGCGGGTTGCCGGGTTGGTACTCGCCGGTGACCTCCAGCTCGCCGGGGAAGGCCGCGTAGGGCACGCCGCCATCTTCGGTGACGCCCTCGACGCGGAGCGAGACCGAGACGCGGGCCACCACGTCGAGGAAGACGCCGCGGTTCCTGAAGTACGTCACCTGCACCGCCTCGTGGTTGCGGGCCACCTCCGCGCCGGAGATGTCGAGCGGGAACAGCTCGCTGACGCTGCCTCCGAGGGAGTTGTCGAGGGCGCACGCGCTCAGCAGCAGGAGCGGGAGCAGCCGCTTCATCGCTCCACCGCGATCTTCACCGTGCCGACGTTGCTGACGTGGTTGCCCTGCGCGTCGAGCGCCGCCGGCTGGCGGTACACCAGCACCTTCTTGCCCGAGGCGAAGAACGAGAGCTTCGGGGTGTAGCCGCCGGCCTCGTCGACCAGCGACTCGCGCCACTCGTTGGCGATGCGCTGCCGCAGCACCAGGCTGTCTTCGCGGGCCTCGCAGCCGGTGTCGGTGACGCCGGTGCGCGCGCTGCACTTGTAGAAGGCGATGACCGGCTCATGGTGCGTCGGGTCCATGGCCACGGACGGGTACCAGCCGCCGCTCCCCGCGCCGTACACCGGGTCGGGGCTGTTCCAGGTGGTGCTGCCGGCCGGGCGCCGCAGGTACTGGAGCTGGTTCGCGGTGCGGTCGATGACGGCGATGCCGTAGCCCTCCTGGTCGTCCCAGGCGAGCGAGGGCCCGCTCTGGGTGTTGGACACGGTGTAGAGCGCGAAGGGGGCGGTCCACGTGCCGTCGGTGTTGCGCTCCTGGAAGGCCACGTTGCGGCCGCTGGTGCCCGCGGCGTTGGGCATCTGGTCGTGGCTGATGGCGGGCTGGCCGCCGGCGCCGAGGATCATCTGCAGGTGACCGCCCCAGCCGGGCTTCCCGTCACCGCCCTGGGCCACGCAGGTGCGCGCGCCGGTGGGCGGCGCGCCGGGGCCCTCGCGCAGCTCCACGTCGGAGGCCTCCCAGTCCTGCTTGGGGAACTGGCCGTTGTGGATGTCGCGGTAGGCGAAGAAGAACGTGCCGTCGGCGGTGAAGGTCATGGCCGGGAAGACGCCCACCACGTCGCCGGCGTTGCTCACCGGGTTGCCGCAGTCGACGTCGCTGCTGCTCTCCGCCACCACCGTCTCCGTCCAGGTCCCGCCGGTGCGGCGCGCCAGCACCGCGTTGTGCTGGAACCAGAAGATGGACACGTCGAGGTCGGTCGGCCCACCGAGGAAGCCCACCAGCGGCTCGCCGTTGGCGGGGTCGAAGGCCACCGAGACGCCTACGAGGTTCTGAACGGTGGCCACCACCTCCGGCGTGGAGACGGTGCCCTGATTCCACTCGACATACTTGAGGTGGTAGTCGGGCACGCCGTTTCCTCCGTCGAGGCCCACGTGGGAGAAGGTGCCCGCCGGCGTGAAGTAGGCCACGCCCACGCGCTCCGCCGTCGCGTCGAAGGTGGCGGCGAAGTCGAGCGTGTCTCTGGCGGTGCCGTCGAGCTCGCTGATGACGAAGGGGCTCAGGCCGGTGCCGCCGCCAGCGCCGCCTCCCAGCCCGCCGCCGGTGCCGCCGTCGGCGTCAGGCCCCGACGGGCAGGCAGAGAGCGAGAGCGTCAGCAGCGTCAGCAGTCCGGAGCGGTTCATGAGGGCGCGACTGTAGCTGGTCCTGTTTCCCGCGCGACTGTGGAGGACACTCGCCACCACCGTGGGGTGGACTCTCCTCCCCTTGCAATGACGGGCACATGCGCAAGACTCCGCGGCGTGACGGACGATGACGACTTCTCGCGCCGGGTCTTCGTACAGCGGCTGAGCTTCTTCGGTGGTGGCGTGGTGCTGCTGGGTGCGGCGTGCAAGAAGGAAGAGGCGAAGGTGTCGCCGCCGCCGGCGCTCACCACCTCGCACCGCAGCTTCACCAACGAGGCGTGGTTGACGTTGGTGGCGGCGGTCGACCGGCTCCTCCCGCGCGACGAGGACGCCGGCGGCGTCGACGCCGGGGTGCCCGAGTACATCGACCGGATGCTCACCACCGGGAACCTCCCGCACTTCGAGCGCAACTTCTCTGGAGGCCTGGCCGCGCTCGACCGCCGGGCGGAGCGCATGTTCCAGAAGCGCTTCCACGAGGCCACGACCGAGCAGCAGGACGAGCTGATGGCCATCTTCAAGGACTCGCCGCCCACCAGCGGTGAGGCGCGCTGGTACGAGATGCTGTTGGTGCTGAGCCTCGAGGGCTTCCTGGGAGACCCCAGCTACGGCGGCAACAAGGGCGAGGTGGGCTGGAAGCTGGTGGGCTTCAACCTGGTGGGGCGCAACGTGAAGGGTGACCCGCAGGCGCCCTACGACGGCAGCAAGACGCTGCACCACCTCCACTGCGGCGGCGGGAAGGGCTGCTGATGGCGAAGGACGCGGTCGACGTGTGCATCGTGGGGAGCGGCGCGGGTGGCGCGCCGTTGGCGCTGGAGCTGGGGCGCGCCGGCTTCAAGGTGGTGGTGCTGGAGAAGGGCGCCTGGTACCGCGATGGGGACTTCGTCCACGACGAGATCCTCAACTCGCGGCGCAACTTCTTCATGCCGCTCCCGTGGGATGAGCCGCACCTGTGGCGGCTGGGGGCCGATCAGCCCTACTCGCGCAGCAACGAGGCGTGGACCGCCAACTGCGTGGGCGGCGGCACCGTGCACATGAGCGGGTACTTCTACCGCTTCAAGCCCATCGACTTCCGGCAGAAGACCGAGCTGGGCGCGCCCGCCGGCAGCAACGTGGTGGACTGGCCCATCACCTACCAGGCGCTCGCCCCGTACTACGACAAGGCGGAGGCGGAGCTGGGCGTCAGCGGCAACGCGGTGCCGCACCCGTTCCTGGAGCCGCGCAAGGGCAACTACCCGCTGCCGCCGCTGGTGGCGCACCCCATCGCCGGAGAGATCGACCGGGCGGCCAAGGGCCTGGGCTGGCATTCCATTCCCACCGCGCGCGGCATCATCAGCCAGCCCTACCGCGGCCGCGACGCGTGCGTGTACTGCACCCTGTGTGGCAGCTACGGCTGCGAGCACGGCGCCAAGAGCGGCACCAACGCCTCGTTGATCCCCGCGGCCATCGCCACCGGCAACGTGGAGCTGCGGCCGAAGTGCATGGCCACGGAGATCACCGTCGACGCGAAGGGCCTGGCGAAGAGCGTCATCTACCTCGACGCCGACGGCGAGCGTCAGGAGCAGCCGGCCCGCATCATCGTCTCCTCGTGCACCGCGGTGGAGAGCGCGCGGCTGTTGCTCAACTCGGTGTCGTCGCGCTTCCCGCGTGGCCTCGCCAACGACAACGGCCTGGTGGGGCGCAACCTGCTCTTCTCGAGCTTCGGCCAGTCACGCGCCGTCTTCGACGCCAGGAAGTACGACTGGCTCGCCAGCCCGATGCCCTTCGTCAACCGCAGCGTGCAGGACTTCTACGTCATGCCCGACGAGCGCTTCGGCTTCCGCAAGGGCGGCACGCTGGGCTTCATGTGGCAGCACCCCAACCCCATCTTCGCGGCGGTGGGCCTGGCGGGAAAAGGCGAGAAGGGGATCTTCGGGAAGGCGCTCAAGGACAGGCTGCGCGCGTACCGCGACTCGAAGGTGTTGGAGTTCGAGATCTACGGCGAGTTCCTCCCCACCGATGGCACGTACGTGGGCGTCGACGCCAACGTGAAGGACCGCTTCGGGCTGCCGGTGGCGGCCATCACCGTCAGCCGGCACCCGCGCGACTTCGCCATGACCCGCTTCCTCGTGGAGCGCGGCGAGGAGGTGTTGGAGCAGCTGGGGCCCGACCGCGTGGAGCGGGTCGGCGTCGCCGGAGAGACCACCATTCTCCAGGGCGGCACCTGTCGCTTCGGGAAGGATCCCGCCACCAGCGTGCTCGACGCCGACTGCCGCGCGCACGCGGTGAAGAACCTCTACGTGGTCGACGGGAGCTTCCTGCCCACCTCCGGCGGCGTGCCGGTGACGTTGACCATCGCCGCCAACTCCTTCCGGGTGGCCGACCAGCTCATCGCGCGCCTCAAGAAGGGCGCCTGAGCGCCGATGTCACCGGGTGTCGCGCAGCCGCAGCGGGAGCACGTCGAGCTTCATCAGGTATTTGGTGCGCGCGTCGCTCTCCACCTCGATGAGGTGGTCGCCGATGCCCGAGAGCTCCACCGAGCGCACCACCACGCCGGTCTGCTCGTTCTCCGCCAGCAGGGCCCGGCCGGTGAGCTCCACCCTCACCCGGGAGCCGCAGCTGTTCTCGAAGAAGTTCATCACCGTCTGTTCGCCGGCGCCGGCGCTCTCGAAGAGGTGGAGCGTCAGCGTCACCTCCGAGGGCTCGAAGAGCTTGAGGCCGACCTGGTTCCTGCCCGGGAAGCGCCCCTCGACGTAGCTGCGGTCGCCGAGGAAGCAGCCCACGGTGGTGGAGCAGACGTTCCAGGTGGTGTTGCACTCGTCTTGAACCCGGGTGCCGACGAACTGGTCGCGGATGCTGCCGCAGCCGCTCAGGAAGAACGCGACGGCGCAGGAGACGGGGAGTAGTTTCACTTCAACCCTTGCAGTGAGGACCTGAGACATGAAGCGAGTCACCCTGATCACGACCCCGATTCTGGCCGCTTTCCTCTCGTGCGGCCAGCCCGGTCAGCCGTGTGATGGCCGCACCCTGCAGGACTCGGCGTACATCTGCCCCAACCTCGAGAACGTCGACTTCGACCTGTCGTTCGGGCGCGGCGCGTACATCGGCACCTCACTGCAGGAGACGCTGATCCTCACCAACGGGAGCACGGCGAACCTGGAGATCGAGGAGGTCAGCAAGTCCGGCGACGGCACCTTCGCCATCACCACCGACCCCGAGGCGCTGCCGGCCTCCATCACCGGGAAGAAGAGCTTCCTGGTCAACGTCACCTTCACCCCCACCGAGCCGGGCCTGCGCACCGGCCGGTTGATCGTGCGCAGCAACGTCGACTTTCCCGATCCCGACGGGCCGATCAGCGCCGGCTACCCCGACGAGTGCGTGCGCTGATCCCCTGAGCGTCTCGCCGTTCAGCTGGCGTTCAGGCGACGGCGCGATGGTGCGTGCATGTCTGCGCGCGCCATCGGTGCCTGCCTGTGCCTCTGCCTCGGCGGCTGTGCCAGCTCTTCGCGCGACCGCGCCTGGCTGAGCGATGAGCTCCGCGCGCGCCTCGGGCCCGCGGCGGACGAAGGGGCGCCCGGGCGACCCGTCGAGCTCTCGGATGGCCTCGACGAGGCCGAGGTGGTGGCGCTCACGCTGGCGCGCAGTCCCGCCCTCCGCGCCGAGTTGAGCCGCATCGACGCGGCGCGGGCCACGCTGGACGAGGCGAACCGGCCGCCGAATCCGCAGCTCAACCTGATGGGCGCGCTGGGGCTCGCCACCTCGTCGGTGGCCGCGTTGTTGGCGCCCCTGGAGTGGCTCTGGCAGCTGCCCGCCAGGAGCCGCGCCGCGGCGCGGGACGCCGACGCGACGGCGGAGGCGGTGTTGATGCGGGCGCTGGACCTGGTGCGCGACGCGCGCCTGCTGCACGTGGAGCTCGGGCTGGCCATCGACCGCGCGGCGCTCCGGGCGCAGCTCGCGGTGCAGGCGGCCGAGCTGGCGCGGTTGGCCGCCGTCCGGGCCGGGCTGGGGGAGAGCGGACCGCTGGAGGCGCGGCTGTTCGCGGCGGACGCGCAGGTGTCGGAAGACGCCAGCGCGCTGGCCTCCACGGAGGTGACGGTGGCGCGCGCCCGGCTGTGGGCGCAGCTCGCCCTCGACGAGGCGGCGCCGGTGCAGGTGTCGTTCTCCGACGCGCGCGTCGGGGTGCCGTCGCTGCAGGTGTTGGTGGCGCGGGCGCGCGACCATCGCCCCGACGCCCGCAGCGCGGCGCTCGCCATCTCGGCCGTCGTCGCCCGCACCGGTTGGGAGCGGAGTCGCGCCTTCTCCGTCGGCGCGTTGGTGGAAGGGCACTGGAGCGAGGCCGCCGGGGGCGCGCTGCGCCTCGGCGCCAGGGTCGAGCTCCCGCTCTTCGGGCTCAACCCCGGCGGGGTGGGGCGCGCCGAGGCCGAGCTGCTCCGCGCGACGGCGCAGCACGAGGTAGTGGCCCGCACCGTGGTGCTGGAGGTGACCGCGGCCCGCGCGAGGATGCTGCAGGCAGAGGCCTCGCGCGCGCGCTTTGAACAGGCGGTGTTGCCGGCGCTCGACGCCGCCCTCGC
>CALNBU010000857.1 GCA_937875615.1 uncultured Archangium sp. | reverse complement strand
TGTATGAGCGCTCTCGCGCCGAGGGCTTCGGCCCCGAGGCGAAGCGGCGCATCATGCTGGGCACCTTCGCGCTGTCGGCCGGCTACCACGACGCGTACTACGTGAAGGCGCAGCGGGTGCGCACGCTCATCCGCCGCGACTTCGAGCAGGCCTTCGCCGAGGTCGACGTGGTGCTGGGTCCGGTCTCGCCGGTGTGCGCGTGGAAGCTGGGCGAGAAGGTCGCCGAGCCGCTCTCGATGTACCTGATGGACGTGCTGACGCTGCCCTGCAGCCTCGCCGGGTTGCCCGGCCTCTCGGTGCCGGCCGCGCGGTCATCAGCCGGCTTGCCCATCGGCGCGCAGCTGGTGGGGCGGGCCTTCGACGAGGCCACCCTGCTGCGCGCGGCCCGGGTCATCGAGGCCTCGCGCGCGCTCCGAGACTGGAGGCCGGCGCTGTGAGCATCGAGGACTTTCAGGTGGTCATCGGCTGCGAGGTGCACGCGCAGCTGCTGACGAGGTCGAAGCTGTTCTCGTCGGCCGGCCTCGCCTTCGGTGACGCGCCCAACACCCACGTCACGCCGGTGTGTCTGGCGCTGCCCGGCGCGCTGCCGGTGTTGAACGAGCGGGTGGTGGAGCTGGCGATGCGGGCGGGCCTGGCGCTGGGGTGCCGCGTCAACCTCCGCAGCGAGTGGAGCCGCAAGCACTACTTCTACCCGGACAGCCCCAAGGGCTACCAGATTACCCAGTGGGAGTTTCCCATCTGCGAGTGGGGCGAGCTCGGGGGCGTGCGCATCCGCCGCATCCACATCGAAGAAGATGCGGGCAAGTCGGTGCACGACGCCGCCGACGGGCTGTCGCTGGTCGACCTCAACCGCGCGGGCACGCCGCTGCTGGAAATCGTGAGCGAGCCCGACCTCCGCAGCGCGGACGCCACGGTGGAGTACCTCAAGGCGCTGCGCGAGGTGTTGATGTACGTGGGCGTCAACGACGGCAACCTCGACGAGGGCAGCTTCCGGTGCGACGCCAACGTGTCGGTGATGCGGCGCGGCGCGACGAAGCTGGGCACGCGCTGCGAGCTCAAGAACCTCAACTCCTTCACCCACATCAAGCTGGCCATCGCCGCCGAGGTGGCGCGGCAGGTGGAGCGCATCGAGGCCGGCGGCGTCATCGAGCAGGAGACGCGCCTCTTCGACGTCGCGCGTGGCGAGACGCGGCCCATGCGCAGCAAGGAGGACGCGCAGGACTACCGCTACTTCCCGGAGCCCGACCTCCCGCCGCTGCTGGTGACCGAGGCCGAGGTGGCGCGGGTGCGGGCCGCGCTGCCGGAGCTGCCCGAGGCCCGTCGTCATCGCTACGTGGCGTCGCTGGGGCTCACGGCCTACGACGCAGGGGTACTGACCGCGCAGCGCGAGCTCTCGGAGCTGTTCGAGGCCTGCCTCGCGGCCGCGAAGACGGAGCCCCGCAAGGTGGCCAACTGGTTCCTGGGCGAGGTGTCGCGGGCCCTGAATGAGTCGGGGCTGACGCCGGCGCAGGTGCGCTTCACGCCCGCGCAGCTGGCGGCGCTGCTGACCGCCATCGACGACGGCGTCATCTCGCTGAGCGCCGGCAAGGAGGTCTTCGCCGAGCTGTTCGCCACCGGCGCCGAGCCCGCGGACATCATCGACCGCCGGGGGTTGCAGCAGGTGTCCGACAGCGGCGCGCTGGCGCGGGTGGTGGACGAGGTGTTGGCCGGCAGCCCGGAGAACGTCGCCAGCTATCGCGCGGGCAAGGTGCAGGTACTGGGCTTCTTCGTGGGGCAGGTGATGAAGGCGATGAAGGGGAAGGGCAACCCGAAGCTCATCAATGAGCTGCTCAAGCAGAAGCTCGCGGGGTAGATGCGGAGCGCATGTACGCTCCGCTCCTCGCCGCCGCTCTCGTCGTCGCCGCGCCTCCGCCCAAAGCCGCCGCACCGAAGGCGCCGGCGCGGGCCACGTACACCGCGCAGGACCAGGCCACGCTCAAGCGCCTCTCCGGGCTCAAGGTGTCGCCCGACGGCAGCAAGGCGGTCTTCGTGCTGCGCAGCACCGACCTCGAGGCCAACCGCGGGCGCACCGACCTGTGGCTCATCAACGCCGACGGCTCGAACCTGACGCAGCTCACCTCTCACGAGGGCAACGAGGTCGAGCCCACCTGGAGCCCCGACTCGAAGAGCCTCTACTTTCTCGCGGCGCGCAGCGGCACCAGCCAGGTGTGGCGGTTGTCGCTGGGCGGCGGCGAGGCGGTGCAGGTGACGCAGTCGCCGCTCGACCTCGAGGCCTTCACGCTCTCTCCCGACGGGCAGACGCTGGTGTTCGCCGCCGAGGTCTTCATCGACTGCGACACGCTGGAGTGCACCGCGCTGCGCCTCAAGGAGAAGGAAAAGCAGCGCAGCACCGCGCAGGTCTACGACTCGCTCTTCTTCCGCCACTGGGACACCTGGAAAGATGGCCGCCGCGCGCACCTCTTCGCGCAGAAGGTGGCGGGCGGGCCGGTCGTCAACCTGCAGAAGAAGCAGAACGCCGACAGCCCGTCGAAGCCCTTCGGCGGCTCCAGCGACTTCGTGGTCAGCCCCGACAGCCGCTCGGTGGTGTACGTGGCGCGCGACGTGGGCGCGCAGGAGGCGTGGAGCACCGACCTCGACCTCTGGCAGGTGCCGCTCGACGGCAGCCGCGCGCCGGTGAAGCTCACCACCAGCAACCGCGCCACCGACTCCAACCCGGTCTTCTCGCCCGACGGGAAGTCGCTGGCCTACCTGGCCATGAGCCGCCCGAAGTTCGAGGCCGACAAGAACCGCATCGTCATCCGCGACCTGGCCAGCGGCAGCGAGCGCAGCCTCGACGCGTGGGACCGCTCGCCGTCGTCGCTCACCTGGAGCCCCGACGGCCGGCAGCTCTTCCTCACCGCCGACGACCTGGGGCAGCACGCGCTGTACCGCCTCGACCTGGCGCAGGGCGAGCTGCTCAAGGTGCACGGCAGCGGGAGCGTCACCGAGGTGGGCGTGACGCCGCAGTTCCTGCTGGTGGTGCACGACTCGCTCAAGTCGGCGTCCGACCTCTACTCGCTGGCCTTCGACGGCAAGGGCGGGCTCAACCGGCTCACCGACGTCAACGCCGAGGCCTTCGCGCGCTTCCGCCTCGGCGACGCGGAGCAGTTCAACTTCCCGGGATGGAACGGCGAGACGGTGTACGGCTACCTGGTGAAGCCACCGGGCTTCGACGCCAGGAAGAAGTACCCGCTGGCCTTCCTCATCCACGGTGGGCCGCAGGGCAGCTTCGGCAACCACTGGCACTACCGCTGGAACCCGCAGACCTACGCGGCGCGCGGCTACGTGACGGTGATGATCGATTTCCATGGCTCCACCGGTTACGGCCAGGCCTTCACCGACTCCATCTCCGGAGACTGGGGCGGCAAGCCGCTCGAAGACCTGCAGAAGGGCCTGGCCTTCGTGCTGCAGAAGTACCCCTTCGTCGACGGCAAGCGGGCCTGCGCGCTGGGCGCCAGCTACGGCGGCTTCATGATCAACTGGATCGCCGGCAACTGGGGCGAGCCCTGGAAGTGCCTCGTCAACCACGACGGCAACCTCGACGAGCGCCTCGCCTACTACGACACCGA
>CALNBU010000856.1 GCA_937875615.1 uncultured Archangium sp. | reverse complement strand
AGGGCCGCACCCAGCTGGTCATCGACCGCCTCGAGCGCCTCGACCCGGAGCCCATCAACGCGCCTGACTTCGCCTTCACCCCGCCCGCCGCGCCGCCGCGCGAAGAGCGCCGTGACGAAAAGAAGGAGCGCGACGAGGTGCGGCTCAAGCTCAGCCGCCGACTGGAGCGGCTGCTGGAGGTGCCGCAGGTGGCCCAGGCCCTCGACGCCTTCGTGGCCCAGCTCGAGAAGGCGCTGCTGCCCCGCGAGGGTCAGGCCCCCGCCGCGGCGCCCAGGCCCGAGCGCAAGCCCAAGGGCCCCCGCGTCGAGCACAAGCCCCGCGCAGAAGAGCCGAAGCGGGACCCCTCGCTCCCCGAGGGCCTCGCCTTCAAGCCGCTCAGCGCCCTGGTGGGCGAGCCGCCGGCGGAGCCGGCTACGACTGAAAACCCCAGCTCCTGAGAAGCCGCCATGGCAGGCAAGCGATTCGGCGAGCGGCTGATCGAGGCCGGGCTCGTTTCAGCAGAAGCGGTCGAACAGGGCCTGAGCCATCAGCGCATCACCGGGCACAGGCTCGGTGACTGTCTGGTGGAGCTGGGCCTCATTCAAGAAGGGCCGCTCCTCCGCTTCCTCGCCACCGAGCTCAAGACGCGCTTCGTCTCCTCCGAGAAGCTCTCGCAGGTGAAGATCGCCACGGAGGTGCTCGACCGGGTGCCGGTGCGCATGGCCGAGAAGCAGAACTTTCTCCCCATCGCCTTCGACGCGGAGCGGAGGATCCTCTCGGTGGTGATGGCCGAGCCTCAGAACGAGGCGCTGGTGAAGGAGATCGCCCTCGTCACCGAGATGACCGAGGTCTACGCCTACGTCGGCATCCGCGCCGCCATCCAGGCGGGCATCAAGCGGCAGTACTATGGCGACCCCACCGCCTTCGCCTCCGGACCCAGCGGGGTGATGTCCTCGCCGTCGCGCGCGCCCTTCGGGTCATCTCGCTCTCTCAAGAGGGCACCGGGCGGACGCAGGGCGGCTCGGGCAAGACGTCCAGCCGCGTCAACCCCACGCAGCTCCGCGAGGCCCTGGGCGCGGTGCGCGGCACGGTCGGCGAGAACGACTTCGTCGAGACGCTCAACATCCTGGTCAGCCTGCTGGAGCTACCGCGCAAGGAGTTCCGCGGCCACTCCGCCCAGGTGGCCCGGCAGGCGCAGCTGGTGGCGCGGCGCGTGGGGCTGCAGCCCCGCGAGGTCACCCACACCTCCATCGCCGCCTACCTGCACGATCTCGGCAAGCGACCCGAGCGGCACCTCACCCTGCCGCTCATCGCCGCCAGCCCCGAGGCCCGGAGCGAGGCGAAGCGCTACGCCCGCGCCCCCATCAAGCTCTTCGAGACGGTGCACCTGCCCGGCGGCGTCAACGCCATCCTCGCGCAGCTCTACGAGGCCTACGACGGCACCGGCGTCCCCCAGGGCGTGAAGGGTGACGACATCAGCTCCGGCGCCCGCATCATCGCCGCCATCGACGCCTTCTTCGATCTCACCCGCAGCCCCTTCAACCCGCAGGGGCGGATCCTCTCCAAGACCGAGGCCATCACCTTCTTGCGCGAGAGCCCGCTGTTCGACCCGTTGGTGGTCGACGCGCTGGAGGTGCTGCAGAGCGGCGACCTGCTTCGCCAGCGGGTGGAGCAGGACGGCCGCCAGATCTTCATCGCCGACCCCGACGAGGCGGTGCGCACCGATCTCATGGACGCCCTCGGCCGACAGGGCCTGGTGGTGCAGTCGGTCATCAAGCTCGACGGCGTCATCGACGCCGCGCTCAACAACGAGGCCGACACCGTCGTGGTGGGCCTGGGCTACGGCGTGGGCGATCTCGTCTCGCTCGTGCAGTTCGTCCGCGCCCGGCCGGAGAGCGCGTCGCTGCCGGTGCTGGTGCTGGGAGATCCCACCGACACCAACAGCCGCGACCGCCTGGTGCAGGCGGGCATCAGCGGCTTCATCGCCCTGCCGCTCGCGCCCGACGAGGCGGTGCGGATCGGCCTGGCCAACCGGGTGGGCGGCTATACCCAGGCCGACGTCACCTCGCCGGCGCGCATTCCCGCGCTGCAGGCCGGCAAGGTGGACCTGATCATCTCGTCGATGGGCAAGAACCCCG
>CALNBU010000855.1 GCA_937875615.1 uncultured Archangium sp. | reverse complement strand
GCCACCTGCACCGCGTCGATTCCGCGCACCGGCCCCACCTGCGGCGACGGCGTCACCAACGGTGCCGAGGCCTGCGACCAGGGGGCGCAGAACGGCGCCACCAGCTGTCCCTACGGCACCGCCTCCTGCAGCGTCTGCAACGCCACCTGCACCGCGCTGGTGGCCCGCACCGGAGCCACCTGCGGCGACGGCGTCACCAACGGCGGCGAGGCCTGCGACCAGGGCGCCCAGAACGGCGCCACCAGCTGTGCCTATGGCACCGCCTCCTGCAGCGTCTGCAACGCCACCTGCACCGCGTCGATTCCGCGCACCGGCCCCACCTGCGGCGACGGCGTCATCAACGGCGCCGAGACCTGCGACGACGGCGCGCAGAACGGCGCCACCAGCTGCCCCTACGGCGCCGCGCCCTGTCAGGTGTGCAACACCACCTGCACCGCGACCGCCCCGGTCTCGGCGGGGCCGCGCTGCGGAGATCGAACCACCGACTTCGCGCACGGAGAGCAGTGCGACGACGGCAACACGCTCGCCTGCGGCACCTGCGGGCTGAGCTGCGGAGCGCCGCAGTCCATCACCTACGCCAGCGGGTGGATCTACCCGGTGGCCGGCAGCGCGCTGCTCGACGGAGAGACCTTCACGCTCGACGACGGCGTCCACACCGTCACCTTCGAGTTCGAGAAGACCGGCGGCGTCACCATGGGCAACGTGGCGGTGCCGGTGGCCAACGGTGACGCGCTCTCGGCGGTGGCGCAGGCCATCACCGACGCCATCACCGGCGTCCCCGCAGCCCAGCTGCGCATCGCCGCCGCGCGCCGCTACGGCTTCTGGGTGGAACTGACCTCCGAGTACCCTGGCACCATCGGGAATCGCACGCTGAGCGACACGGTGGCCGACGCCAACTTCATGCTCACCCCCATGGAAGGGGGCGCGGGCACCACCTGCGGCACCGGCACCGGCTGTCGCACCGGCGCGGACTGCGCGTCTGGTGTGTGCAACGCGGGCACCTGCGCCGCCCCCTGAGGCACGTCAAGGTCTTGCGCTCACTCCTCCGAGCTCCGTGACAACCCCCAGGCCAGGCTCCACGCTGTACCTCCAGGTGCTCGCCGGCGTGGTGGCCGGCGTCCTGCTCGGAGTGTTCGCGCCCGAGTGGGGTCAGGCCCTCGAGCCGCTCGGCGCCGGCTTCGTCAAGCTCATCAAGATGCTCATCGGCCCCATCGTGTTCACCACGGTGGCGGCGGGCATCGCCGGCATGGGAGACCTGCGCAAGGTGG
>CALNBU010000854.1 GCA_937875615.1 uncultured Archangium sp. | reverse complement strand
ACGCTCTTCCGATCTAGGCGGTCCGGCTCCTTCAGCCGGAAGACGTTGAAGACGGGCGGCTCCGCGCACTTCACCGTCACTTCGACGCCGCGGTCGGTGGGCGCCACCGAGACGGAGGTGAGCGCGTTGGGTGCGCCAAAAGCCTGGCTGGCGACCAACCCGGCGAACAACAGGGCACTCTTCATCATCATCTTCTCCTGACTCATCTGGCGGTCGCTCACGGGCTGAACTCTTTGTTCTGAAGGAGGTCGAGGGCGGGCTGGCTGCGCTTGTCGGTGCTCACACACAGCTCGTCTTTCTTGGCCACCGGCTTGGTGTCGTTACCGGCGCTCACGAAGGAGGTGACCACGATGCACTCACGCAACACCTGGGTGACCTTGCCGCCCCCCTTTCCGATGCGGGTGTGGCGACGCACGATGTGCCCGATGCCGGCGCGGTCCTCCACCATCGCCAGCGGGTTGGCGTCACCGCTGACCACGGCCACCACCTTGAGATCGTCGAGGTCGACGAGACAGAGCGGCTCACTGCACACCGAGGGCTCGAGCTCTTCGCTGCCGCGGTCGCGCACGCTCTCCACGAAGAGCCCGCGGAAGGGGTCGCGCTTGCCGACCGCGTTGTAGAAGTACTCGGCCTCGGCCACGGCCTGCACCGGTGCGGGCGCTGCCTCAGCGACCTTCTTCACGGTCGGCGGCGGGGCCGCGGGCGGCGGGTCGTCGCCACAGGCCACCAGCAGCACACAGAGTGTCGGAACGGCGAGCCTCACTTCGCGCCTCCTTTGCCCTTCGCGTCTGCCTTGTTCTCGGTGAAGCGGAAGGTGGTCGCGAGGAACTCGGAGCTGAGCGAAACCTTGTCACCCTTCACCAGGGGCGTGCCCAGCTTGATGTTGGAGACGTTCACGATGCGACGCAGCCCCGCGACCTCCTGCAGGAAGAGCGCGATCTCATGGTAGTTCCCCTGCACCGACATGGAGATGGGGATGGCCGAGTAGAAGCCCTTGCTGCTCTCGGCGCCCGGGGTCACCTTGCCGATCTCCAGGCCA
Organism: uncultured Archangium sp.; assembly: GCA_937875615.1. Taxonomy (GTDB): domain Bacteria; phylum Myxococcota; class Myxococcia; order Myxococcales; family Myxococcaceae; genus Archangium_A. The sequence goes on along the minus strand of CALNBU010000854.1, from coordinate 3,250 downwards.
GACTTCCTTCCCACCTCGTTGAGCAGCGAGAGCAGCTCTTCGATGTCCTTCTTCTCCGGGAGCTGGGTGAGCGCCTCGAGGAACTTCTGCTCCAGCTCGTCCATCTGCCGGCGGCGCTCGCTCAGGTTGTCGGCGATGGCCTGCTTCTCGGCGCGGACCTGGTCCTTCGCCGCCTGCTCATTCTTGATCCCCTCGATGTTGGTCTCGAGGTCTTGAATGAAGAAGAAGTACGTGGCGGCGGTGACCACCAGCACGATGCCAGCGATGATCCCGGCCTTCACCGGCGTCGCGAGCTTGTTGACTCTTTCGATGAGCTGTTCCACGTGCGTCCCTTCAGATCGCGAAGTTCACCGAGAGGGTCATGTCGAACTTGACCACCCTGCGCGCCGCCGGGCCGGTCTGCCCCGGAGCGCTCGTCGCCTCGGTCCCCTTGAGCTCGATGTTCGAGAAGAACTGCCCCACGTCCTTGCTCGAGAACGACTCGATGGCCGCGTCGCCACCGACCATCTCCACCCGGATGTCTCCGCTGCGCTGACGCTCCAGCACCCGGGCCATGCCCTTGGGCGTCCAGACGATGTTGTTGAGAGCGCGCATGAACTCCGACACGTCGTCGTAGCTCTCGGCGTTGCCCGCCACCAACGCCGCGCCACCCTTCTCGTCGAAGGTGGAGATCCAGACCTTCTTGGGGATGGCGGTGGCGAGCGCGTCGAGCACCTTCACCGGACCGCCGCGCTGCTTGCGGAGATCGTCGAGCACCTTGAGCTTCGCCTCGACGTCGAGCTTGCGCTGCTGGAGGTTCTTCACCTCGCCGATGACCTTGTCCAGCTGCGCGATGCGCGCGTTGGTGTCATTGAGGTGCCGTTGGGCGTCGGCCCGCTTCTCGTCGAGCCAGTAGTACCAGGCGCCGTTCGCGACCGCCGCGAGGATCAGGATCCCGACGGCGAGCACGATGAACTGCCGGCCGGCTTCCCGCTTCTGAACCTGCCGAACCGGCAGGAGGTTGATGCGAATCATCATCTCGTGCAGTCCCTGGAATCAGTCGGCCTTGTCGCCCGGTTTACGCAATGCCAACCCCACCGCCACCGCGGCCTGAGGGGCCACGTCCATGATGAAGGCGGGGTCGAACTTGCGGTTGTCGATCTCGATGCGCTTGAACGGATTGAGGATCTCCACCGGCACGCCCACGCGTGACTCGATGGTCTTGAAGAGCGCGGGCACCTTCGCGGTGCCGCCCGAGAGGTACACCCGGGTGAAATTCGCGTCGGCCGCGGTGCCGGCGTAGAAGTCGAGCGAGCGCTGGATCTCTCCGGCCACCTGCTCGGCGACCTGGCTCATCACCTTCTCGACCTCCTGCGGCACCACCGCGTCGGCGTCGGCACGACCGCCACCCACCTTGAGCGCCTCGGCCTCTTCGTACGACACCGAGAGCTGCTTCTGGATCTCCTCGGTGAACTGATTACCGCCGATGGTGACGTCGCGGGTGAAGGTGGTGACCCCCTGCGAGAGGATGTTGATGTTCACCACCGCCGCGCCGGCGTTGATGAGCACCACGGTCTCGCTGGCGGGCGCCTCGTAGTTCGCCGAGAAGCAGTTCTGCACCGCGAAGGCGTCGACGTCGACCACCACCGGGGTGAGGCCCGCCTCGGAGACCACCGACGAGTAGTCGTTGATCATGTCCTTCTTGGCGGCCACCAGCAGCACGTCCATCTGGCCGGTGGCGTCGTTGGCGTCGGGGCGGAGGATCTGGGTGTCGAGGTTGACGTCCTTGATGTCGAAGGGGATGTGCTGCTCCGCCTCCCACTGGATGGCCTCCTCCAGCTCCTCCTGCGACATGCGGGGCATGGAGATCTTCTTGATGATCACGGAGTGGCCCGAGACGCCGATGGCCACCTCCTTCTGCTTCACCTTCAGCTCGCCCAGCAGCTCCTGAATGGCCTGCACGATGGCGGTGCTGTTCATCAGCGCGCCGTCGACGATGGCCTCGGGAGGCAGCGGCTTCATGCCGAAGCTCTGCAGGGCGTAGGAAATCTCGCCGCGCCGCCGCTGTTCCTTCAGCTGAATGAGCTTCACACCGGAAGATCCGATGTCCAGCCCCAGCGCGAGTTTGCCCTTCGCCATGAAATGAAGCTCCTTTGATCGTGAAGCCTACGGTCGTTCAGTGCCCACGTAAAAAATCTGGCCGCCGTCGCCGCCCAACCGCCCGTAACGCCCTATTCTTCGAACACCTGATCGCGGTCGGTGACCTTCAGCCCGAGCGCGAGGATGATCTTCCGCTTGGTGTCGAGCCGGCACTGCTGCCCCCGCTCGACCCTGTCGATGGTCAGAACCGACACCCCGGCGCGCCGCGCGAGCTCCGCCTTCGACAGCAGCCGCTCTTCACGGAGCACCTGTACCCGGTTGCTCTTCCTCGTCTCGTCGTCGTCCGCGCTCATGATGTTGGAGGATCACGAGCCTGCTCCCCTTTCGAGGAGGAAGTCAACAATTCTGATCACTCTTTGACCATATAATTATATGTCAAAGATATGTAGGTGTAGCATCGGCTGGTGGAGCTGTTCCACCTACCCACAACCGGTAGTGGATCAGGAGACGGGCTTCTCACCCTCGGCGTCGGCGTCGATGCCGTCGTCCTTGATCTTGTAGAGGAGCGCGCGGTGGCTGATCTCGAGCAGCTCCGCAGCGCGGGTGCGGTTGCCGCGGGTCTTGCGCAGCGCCGCGCGGATGAAGTTCGCCTCCAGCTGCTCGATGGCGCGCTTGAGCGAGTAGTTCGTCTCATGCGGCGTCGGCAGCGCCAGCGCGGCCACGCGCCCGGCGTCGGCCCACAGCTTCTCCGGCAGCGCCGCGGCGCTCACCAGCGGGCCCTCCGCCAACAACGCCGCGCGCTCGAGGGCATTCTCCAGCTCCCGCACGTTGCCGGGCCAGGCGTACGTCTTGAGCAACGCCTCGGCGTCCTCCGCGAAGCCGGTCAGCGGCAGCTCCCGATTGAACGCGCGGTTGAAGCGCTCGAGGAAGGCGCGCGCGAGCAACAGCACGTCGTCACCGCGCTCACGAAGCGCCGGCACCCGGAGCGGCACCACGTTGAGCCGGAAGTAGAGATCTTCCCGGAACTCGCCCTTCTTCACCAACGCCTGCAGGTCTCTCAGCGTGGCCGCCACCACCCGTACGTCGACCTTCTCCGAGCGTGATTCGCCCACCGGGCGCACCTCGCTCTCCTGCAGCACGCGCAGCAACTTCACCTGCGCGGCCAGCGGGA
>CALNBU010000853.1 GCA_937875615.1 uncultured Archangium sp. | reverse complement strand
GGAGCCGCGGGGCGACCCGCCGCGGGTGCCGGGGCGCCGAACACCATCGTCTGCTTGCCGGCGGCGGGCTGCGGCGCAGGCTGCGCGTTCGACGCCGGCGTACCGAACATCATGGTCTGCTTGCCGGCAGCGGGCTGCGACGCGGGCTGCGCGTTCGACGCCGGCGTGCCGAACATCATGGTCCGGTTCTTCTCGGGCTCCGCCGGCGCAGCGCCGCCGAAGACCATCGTCTGGTTGGTCGCCGGCTGCGGGTTCACCGCGGCCGACCCGAACATCATGGTGCTTCCCCCCGGGAGCGCCGCCGCCGGAGGAGAGGCCGCTGCCACCTTGGCAGTGAACACGTGCGAACAACGCGTGCACTGAACAGGGACGCCCTGCGGGGGAATCAACGCGTCGTCGAGAACGTACGTCGTCGAGCACTTCTCACACGTGATGTGCACGCCCGGTGGTCTACCACACCCCGCCGTCGGCCGAACGAAACTCACATGCTGCCTGAAGTTTCAGGAGCCGCTCCGGGCCCAGCCCGGGGACCGCATCCAGCGCCTCCCAACCCGGGTATCCGTCGCCCCGGCCCTCCACGATGCGGCGGGCCAGCTCGGGGCCCAACACCAGCGCGAAGTCGGCCTCCGACGCGGCGTTACAATCGAAGCGCTGCCCGACGGTGAGCGCCGCGCCCGCGGACAACGGCCTGGCACCGCCGCAGTCCAGGACGCCCTCCTGGTTCAACCCCGGTCTCCCGCCGTCGGGGCACCCGACCGGCGTCGGCGCGCGCGGGGGACTCCACCACACGAGGACGCCCAGCGCGCCCGCGACCACCAACACCACCGCGATGGAGCGAGGTCGGTCCATCTGGGGCGCTCAGGGCTTCGCGTCGAGGCCGAACTCGGTGTGCAGCGCGCGCACCGCCAGCTCTGCGTACTTCGACTCGATGAGGCACGAGACGCGGATCTCCGAGGTGGAGATGGCCAGGATGTTGACGCCCTCCGCGTGGAGCGTCTTGAACATCCGGGCGGCGACCCCGGAGTGCGTGCGCATGCCCACGCCGACGATGGACACCTTGGCCACCTGATCATCGATCTCGAAGGGGCCGGCCTTCAGCTTCTTCGCCACCTTCTTGATCACGTCGGTGGTCTTCACCATGTCGGCGCGGCCGATGGTGAAGGTGAGCTCGATCTTCCCCTTCACCGGCGGAGGCTGGACGATCAGGTCGACGCTGATGGCCTTCTCGTCGAGGGCGCCGAAGATGCGCGCGGCGACGCCCGGCCCGTCGGGCACTCCGTGAATCGAGACGCGCGCCTCGTTGCGATCGAGCGCCACCCCGCTGACGAGAATGTTCTCCATGGCCTTGTCTTCCTCCGCGATGAGCGTGCCCGGATCATCGGTGAAGGACGACTTCACCCACAGGGGCACGCGGTATTTCATGGCGATCTCCACCGAGCGGATCTGCAGCACCTTCGCGCCCAGGGAGGCCAGC
>CALNBU010000852.1 GCA_937875615.1 uncultured Archangium sp. | reverse complement strand
GCAGCCCCAGCGGCCCCCAACCCCAGGCTAGCCCCACCCGCCCGTCGAGCTGCCAGAAGGGGTACACCGTGGCCCAGAGGTTGGCCTCGAAGGCCAGCGAGTCGAGCAGCCACACCGTTCCAGAGGCGCCGAGGCTGGGCCCGAAGACGACCAGGTCCGGGGCCCAGATGACGTCGCCGCCCAGCTCCACGCGCAGGCGCCCGGCGCGCCCGCTCAACACCGCGAAGGTCGCCTTCGCCGTGAGCTGGTAGAGCGCGTCGGTGCTGGTGCTGCCGTCGTCGGCGTTCACCATGATGGCCTGGCCGGCGAGCTGGCCGCCGAAGCGCTCGCCCTCGAGGCCGGCGTTCACGCCCAGCGAGTAGCCCTCGGCGCCCGCGAGGAACACGCCGAACTCGGCGTTGCCGGTGAAGCGCACACCCACCGGCTCCTCCACCGGCTGAGGGTAGAGCGCCACTTCGGCTGGCGCGAGGGACCAGATGCCGTACCCGTAGCCATAGCGTGGCACGTAGGCGCCGCTGAAGAAGCCGTCGGTCCACTGGACGCGGGGGTTGAGGAAGCCGCGCGCGTCCACCGGGCGGGCCCCGTGCGAGGCGCCGTGTCCCACCGGCCGCGCGCCGTGACGCGGGCCTTCATCGACCGCCTTCGCGCCGTGGGAGCGGGCGCCGGAGGAGGAAGACTTCGAAGAGGAAGACTTCGACCGGGACCCCGAGACACCGCCGCTCCCGCGCTTGCCGAAGCGCGCCTCCGCCGTCCCTGCCACGAGCAGGACCATCACCATCAGGCTGGGGCTGACGCGCACGCTGACTCCTGCGACACCACGAGACACAGAGACGTTCGCTCCGACGAGCACCCCGCAGAACCCTTCAACCGGGCAGGTGGTTCCACCTCACCTCATGGTCGGTTGGCGATGAAGACGAGGAACGAGACCGTCAGCACGCCGAAGCCCAGCAGGGCCATCGCCCCGAGCCACAGGCCGACCCGGGCCCAGCCGGCGCGCTGAGGCCCGGACACCCCCCGCAGTCGACGCAGCTCCAGCGCCGCCACCACGGTCGCGGGCGTCGCCAGCAGCGCCGAGGCCAGCCACAACCCGAGGCCAGCGCGGCCCCGCACCAGGAAGCCCGCGACGAGGAGCGGCAGGGCCACGCCGGACGTGAGGGCGGCGACGCGCGCCCGCCAGGTGGGCGGCGGAGGACGAAGCAGCGGCACGCACCGGGCACAGCACGGCTCGTCATCGACGTAGTCGACGCACGCCCCGCAGAGGAATGAGCCGCAACGGACGCAGAGCTCCACGGCCGCACCCCCGGGGTGCTGACCGCAGCGAGCCCCGGCCAGCGTCACGGCGCCAGCTCGAAGGCGTCGTTGATGCGCGGCCCGCTCTTCGGGAAGTCGGCCCGGGTCAGCTCGCGCAGCAGCTTCGCGCCCTTCTGGGCTTCGTCTTCGACCGGGACGCCCTGCCCCACCTGCTTCGTCGAGAAGAGGCGTCCGCCGAGGAACCGGCCATCTTCCGCCAACGAGACCTCGAGCAGCACCGAGAGGCCGAGCGGCCCCGAGAGGTCGAAGCGCCCGTAGGTGGCGAAGTTGCCCAGCGAGTAGGCGATGAGCCGCTCCTTGTAGACCTCCAGCCCGCGCAGCACGTGCGGCCCGTGGCCCAGCACCAGGTCCGCGCCCGCGTCGATGACCCCGCGCGCGAAGGTCTTGAGGTCGCCGCGGTTCTCGCCGAGGAAGCGCTCCACGCCGTCCTTCACCCGGGTGGCCCGCGCGCCCTCCGCGCCGCCGTGGAAGCTGACGATGACCACCTGCGCCCACTGCTTCGCCTCGCGCACCAGCTTCGCCGCGGTCTTGAGATCATTCACGTCGTTGCAGGCGCCAGCGGTGTGGAAGGCCACCAGCGCCAGCTTCTTGCCCTTGTAGTCGAGCTTCCCCACCGTGCCCCGCGGGCCCGACCACACGATGCCCTGCGCGTCGAGGGTGGCTTCGGTCTCGCGCCGACACGCCTCTCCGAAGTCACCGGAGTGGTTGTTCGCGGTGGACGCCAGGTCGACCCCCGCCTGCACCAGGTACTTCACGTAGTGCGTGGGCGTGCGGAAGGCGAAGCAGTTGCCGCCCTTGCGGCACTTGGTCGACTCGCCGGAGTCGCACAGCGGCCCCTCGAGGTTCACGAAAGTGAGGTCGGCGTCGCGCAGCAGCGCCTCCACCCCCGCCAGCAGCGTGGCGCCGTCCTCCGGTGGCAGCTTGCCGGCGGGCACGGTGGTGCCGAGCATGACGTCACCGCCCGCGCGCAGGCGGAGGAACGGCTCCGGAGAAGAGGCCAACGTGAGCGCGGACAGCAACGAGACGGTGAGGTGCATCGCGCACCTCATACCCGTGAAGCCCGCCGGGGTCGCGCCCGACGGGCCTCACCGTCTGGGCACTACGGCGTCACGCAGAGGATGAGCGACCAGTCGTGGAAGGTGCTGGGGTAGAGGGTGGCCAGGTCGTCCGCCACCTGCAGCTCCCAGACCCCGCCGGGAGAGAGGCCGATGAGCCCCTCCAGCGACGTCTCCGGCGCGTAGCACCCGCTGAAGGGCGCCACCCCGTCGGTCACCGACAGCTGGCAGTCCGAGTCGAGCACCGTGTGCGCGTAGTGGTCGCCAGCGCCTCCGTTGTCGCTGGTGAGGTCCAGCGGCGTGCCCGCCGGCCCGGTGAGGGTGAGGTCGATGTCGGAGGCATTCTCGGTGGCGATGTCGAAGCGCAGCGCGGCACGGGCCACGATGCCCGGCAGGTTGGGCACGGTGATGGGCGAGCTGAAGGGCGTGGTGGTGAGCGGAGTGGTCTGCGGCGGCCCGGAGCTGAAGACGTACTGGAGCTGCCCCGCGCCGCAGGTGGGGAAGTAGTTCAACACCGTGGCGTTGACCGAGCAGGCGGCCGCCGAGAGCGTGGTGGCGCTGCCGTCACAGGTGGCCGGCGCGGTGGCGCGCACCACGCAGTGGCTGGGCACCCCGGCGCAGCCGTAGCCCGGCTCCACCTGACACTGTGAGGTGCAGCCGTCGGCGTTGTTGGTGTTGCCGTCGTCGCACACCTCGAAGGCCTCCAGCGTCCCGTTGCCGCACACCGGGGTGACGAACTGCACGTCGAGGGTGTACTCGCCCCACTGGCCGGCCGCGGTGCCGTCGACCACGAAGAGGTAGGTCTGGTCGAGGGTGCTGGTGTTCTTGTAGGTGAGCGAGTCGGGCTCGCCGGTGCCGCCGCTGTTGTCACCAGCCAGGCACGTCGTCCCCGACAGCAGACACGCCGTCGCGTCGGGCAGCAGGTAGATGTTGGGGCTCCACTGGGTGGTGGGGGTGACGGTGGCGGTCATCACCTCGCCCGCCTGCAGCGTCACCTGGTACACGCGGTCGGCGCCGACGCTGCTGGCGAGGCAGTTGTTGGCCGCGATGTTGCTGGTGCCGATGTTGTGCACGTAGCCATCGGTGGTGTGCGGCACGCCCGGCGAGGCGTTGAGGATTTCCGGGCGGGCACAAATCTCACCGTCGACGGCGTGGCGCGCCTCGATGGAGAAGGTGCCTGCGGTGGTGCCGTTGGGTGAGCCGGCCATCACGAAGTAGGTCGCCGCGGCGGTGCTCTGGTTGTGCAGGGTGAGCCCCTCCACGCCGGCGTTGCCGCTGCTCGGAGAGACCGCGTCCGCCGCCTCCACGCAGTCGGCCGCCGGGCAGGTGGAGATGGCCCGCACGTTGGCGTTGAAGTTGTCGGGCCGGACGAAGACGTTCACCATTTGATTGGCCGGCACGTCGACCGAGTAATAGACGGCGCGGCCCGTGGGCAGCCCGCACACCGGCGCGGGGGTGGCGCCGTCCGCGAGCGTCTGCGAGACGAGCGGCGGATCATTGGCCACCAGCGTCATCGGCACGTCGCAGCTGCCGCCGCCGCCGAGCGGCGAGAAGTCCACCACCACGTCGAAGGTCCCCACCGAGCTGCTGGAGATGGTGTCGACGCGGATGTACAGCGGGGCCACGTCGGTGGTGGCGTTGTCCCACTGGATGCGGTCGACGTCGGTGCCCGTGGTGGCGCTGGTGTTGGCGACGCAGGTCAGGCTGTGACACGTCGCCTCGCTGGTCGAGAGCGAGATGCTGGTGTTGATGCCCGACCCCGGCGCCGGGGTCACCGTCACCGCGGCGCGCGTGAGCGGCGGCAGGTCGACGCGGTAGACCAGATCTGGCCCCGAATAGAACGTGGCGCAGCCGGTGCCGGAGCTGCCGTAGTCGTTCTGCACCATGCCCAGGTTGGGCGAGGTCACCACCACCCCATCGGTCAACACGTGGGCCTGCGCACAGGTCTCTCCTTCGGGGAACGGCACCACCTCCACGTTCAGGTCGAAGGTGCCGAACAGCGCGTTGTTCGCGGAGTCGACGCGGAGGTACAGCAGCTCGTCGGACCCGCCGAGGTTGTCGTAGTAGACGAACTCCTCACCACCGGCGCCCGTCCGGCTCCCGCTGCTCGTGCACGTCGGCGTCCCAGCGGCCACCGTCCTCGGCCGGGCCGCGCGGGCCCGGGCTCTGGCGTTCGGCGGCCTCC
>CALNBU010000851.1 GCA_937875615.1 uncultured Archangium sp. | reverse complement strand
GCGACGTCCACAGGCCCTGGCGCTCCAGCGCCTGCTTCGCGGCCAGCCCGTAGGGCGCGTGCTCCGGGTTGGCGAGGGCGATGTGGCGGGCCTGCGCCAGGTCTCCCAGCAGCGCCAGCCGCCCGACGCCCAGCGGCACCACCGAGGCGCGCTCGCACACGCCCGCCTCGAGGAGCTGCTCCGCGAAGGCCACGTTGGCCGAGGCGAAGACGTCGAAGGGCGCGCCCTCGGCGAGCTGCTTCGCCAGCACCCCCGACGCGCCGAAGGTGAACTCCACGCGCCCGCCGCCGGCCCGCTGGTAGTGGGGCCGCAGCGCGGGGAAGAGGTCGGCGAGGTCCGACGCGGCCGCCACCCGCAGCGGCGGGGTCTCCTTCGCGCAGCCACAGGCCAGCAGCGCCGCGAGCGCGAGGCGCGTCATACCGCGGGCTCCGGAGGAGACTTCCAGCGCTCGTGCATCCACACCCACTGCTCCGGGTGCGCGCGAATCTGCGCCTCGATGCCGCGGGTGAAGGCGGCGGTGAGCGCCACCGAGGCCGCTTCGTCTGTCCCCTCGGGCCTCGGGAGCGCCTCGATGGTGAGGCGGTACTTCAGCGGCGCGACGCGCGTGCAGAAGCCGAGGACCGGCGCCGCGCCGGTGCGCAGCACCAGGTCCGCCGCGGCGCGCGGCGTCTTCGCCGGCCTCCCGAAGAAGGGCACCCACACCGACTGCACCCTGGTGTCCTGGTCGATGAGCAGGCCGAGGAGGCCGTTCGACTTGAGCGTCCGCAGCAGCGCCCTGGCCGCGCCGGGCGCCCCGCGCCAGATGACGTGCATGTGGCCAGAGGCGCGGAAGTCCTCCACCAACCGGGTGGTGCGCCGGTCGCTCGTCTCCTTGCCCACCACGCTGACGGGGTAGCCCTCCAGGGCCACGCTGCGGGCCAGCAGCTCCCAGTTCCCACAGTGGCCGGTGACGAAGACCACGCCGCGGCCGGCGGCCAGCGCCGCGTCCAGCGTGGCCCGGGCGCCGTCGGCCCACTCCACCGCCGCCTGGCGGCGCGCGTCGAGGGCGTCGACGCGCACCAGCTCCAGCGCGGTGCGGCCGAGGTGCTCGAAGCAGGCGCGGCCCAGCGCTTCGCGCGCGCGCTCAGGAGACTCAGGGAAGGCGGTGCGCAGCGAGGCCAGCGCCTTGCGGCGCTCTCCGCGGGCCAGCACCCAGGCCAGCGCGCCGAGGTGTCGACCCAGCCCCGAGGCCACCGGGAGCGGCAGCAGGCGGGCGACGCTCAACGCCACGCGCAGCAGGAGGAAGCGGACGAAGCGCCGGAGGCGGGTGCGCAGCGGCGGCGTCGCGGACGTCATTTCCCGTCGAGCAGCCCCATGCGGTCCTTGAGGCGCAGCACGCGCCGGCAGCTCTCCTCGAGCTGCGCCTTCGCCGCCTCGCTCCCCTCGGCGGTGCGGGTGAGGATGCCGATGTAGTCGAGGCCCTTGTCCCAGTCGGGCGGGGCGGTGGTGAGGAGGATGTCGTTGCCGGCGAGGAAGCTCTGCACCAGCACGTCTTCGGTGGTGCCGCCGATGGCGTCGGCCAGCATGGTGATGGAGATGTCGTCGGTCACCGCCACCCAGTCGTGCGCGTGCGCCCGCGCCACCAGCGTCTTGGAGAGAATGGCGGGCTTCTCGTCGAGCGCCGCGTAGGCCACGTTGGCCAGCATCACGCCGGCCAGCACGTCCTTCGCGCGCACGAAGAGGTCGGCGTGACCCAGCACCTTCTCCTTCGGCCAGTCGCTCACCACCAGCGCGTGGTCGCTGTCGCCGTCGGTGTCGCCGTAGCCCGGGTAGTGCTTGCCGATGGGCACCACGCCCGCCTCCAGCAGGCCGCGCGCGTAGGCGGTCGCCTTCTTCAGCACCACCTCCTCGTCGCCCGAGTAGCTGCGGCCGTTGCGCTCCATGTGGCCGGCGCTGGAGACGTCCAGCACCGGCGCCAGGTTCATGTTGAGGCCCAGCGCCTTCATGGCCACGCCGACCTTGTGGCCCCAGGTCTTCACCGCGGCGTCGTCGAGCTTCGCCATCTCCCGGGCCACCGGGAGCTCCCGGATGGACGCCACCTTCTTCATGCGGTTCTGCGGACCGCCCTCCATGTCGGCGGCGACGAAGGGTGGAATCTTCGCGCGCGCCACCGAGGACTCGACGCGCTCCTTCGTCTTGCCGAGGTTCTTGAGCGCGGCGCCGACCAGGAGGATGCCGCCCACCTCCACCGGCGTCTCCTTGCCAATCTGCGGGTAGGCCATCACCAGCTGGCCCGCCTTCTCGCGGGTGGTGAGCGACGCCAGCACCCGCTCGACCCGCGCTTCATCGGGCGCGCGGGTGAGGGGGTTGGAAGAGAGGACGACGAGAGCGACGACGGGAATCAAAGCGGCACAGCCTCCGAGTGGGTTCCGAGTTTGATGAAGAGCGCGCCGTTCTCTTCAACGAGGTACTGCCCGAGCTGGTACTGCGCGTCGCGCGAGAAGCGGGCGCGGGCGCGGCCGGCCTTCACCAGCACCGTCAGCGCCCCGTCTTCGTCGAGCTGGAGCGAGGCGACGTCGAGCCACTCCGCGGTGCGGTCCGACAGGCGCACCGAGAGGCGCTGTCCTTCGGACTCGTCGATGGCCACCGCCGTGTACGCGCACGACTCAACCTCTACGTAGGCCCAGTCGGGGCCGAAGCGCAGCACGTAGCGGCCGTCGTCGGCCACCTCCAGGCCGCGGTTGAAGGCCTCCACCACCCGCGGGTGCTCCAGCCGTTCGCCGTCGTGCCACCAGCGCTGCTGACGGTCGATGCGCAGGCCGGAGTCTTCGCGCGTGTGCCAGCGCACCGTCACCATTTCCGCACGTACTCCGTGTAGCCGCGGAAGCCGACCGCGCCCCAGAAGTTCACCAGCACCGACGCGCAGGCCAGGGCGAGCGGCCCGGCCTTCTTCCAGCTCCAGCCGCCCAGCGGGATGAGCACCATCAGGTACGGCGTGTAGTCGATGGAGAAGCGGAAGCCGAACTGAGAGCGCCCGGTGTTCTGGTAGAACAGACCGGGGAGCATGCAGCACAGCAGGGTGAGCAACACCGGCACCAGCAGCCGCGGCGCGTGCTCCGAGCGCACCCACTGCCAGGTCACCCAGCAGAAGAAGGCCGCCACCAGCGCCAGCACCAGCCACAGCGCCACGTCGCGGTCGCCCACCGGGAAGCTTCGCGGAGGGAAGAAGGCGGAGGCGGCGAGCAGCGCCAGCATCGCGCCCAGCCCCTGCCACACCCGCTTCGGCGCGGCCGCGGGCACGAAGCACAGCGCCAGCAGGGGCAGGGTGATGAACAGCGAGAGGCCCCAGTCATCGTAGAAGAGGCCGTTCTTCACCAGCGGCAGCTTGAGGAGGGCGGCGTCGAGGTTGCGGGCGAGGAAGTGCGGGTGGAACAGGCCGTACTGGTCGATGTCGGCGTTGACGCGGTTGTTGTAGAAGAACCGGTGGCCGAACTCGGTGAAGCGGCCGAAGCGCGCGTGGTTGTAGAGCGCGGCGAGGAGGCCCAGCGGCGCGGCGCCGGCGGCGAAGCGCAGCAGCGGCCTCCAGTCGGGCTTCTTGAAGAAGTCGCGCACCTGCTGCAGCCGACCGCCCCGGCGCGGCGCGACGACCTCCAGCACGAAGAAGACGCCGGTGAAGAGCAGCGGCGCGCGGGTCAACACCGCCATCGACCAGAAGAGGCCGGCCAGCAGGGGCCGCCGCGCCTGCAGCGCGCAGCGCAGGTAGAGCGCGGTGAGGCCCACGCCCATCACCTCGGCGCTGAACCACACCTCGCCGCGGATGGCGGCGTAGAAGAACAGCGTGCCGAAGGCCAGCAGGGCGGCGGTGACGGTGTCGTCGGCCACCGAGGACTGCGTCCCCTCGAGCTCCTTCAGCACGCGCAGCAGCGAGAAGAAGAGCGCCACGGCCAGCGCGCCCACGATGACGCCGAAGCTGGTGTCGTTGAGCTGGTAGCCGTTGACGGCCACGAAGGGCAGCATCACCACCGAGGGGAACCACGGGAAGGACGAGTGCCAGCGGTCGCCGGGCCGGAGCGCGCCCTCGCAGCGCACCTTTTCTCCCGCGACCTCCCGCACGCAGGCCCAGTCTTCGTAGTTGGGCAGCACCTGCGCGTCGATGTCGCCGCGGCCCTCGAGCCAGGCCTGGGCCTGGTAGACGAAGTGGGGCGCGGCGCTCTGGCGCCAGAAGCGCTGCGCGCTGAAGGCGGCGAAGATGAAGAAGGTCGCGGCGAAGAGCAGCAGCTCCGTGCGGTACGCGCGCGCGAAGACCCTCAGCGGGTGGAGTGAGGGCGCGTTGGCGACGGGGTCGGTCACGAAGGGAGTCCTTGCAGGGTGCGGCGGAGCAGGTCGAGGGCGGCGGCGGCGGCGGCGCTTCGTATGCGCTCCCGGTCTCCGTGGAAACGATGGTGCTCCACGCGCGAGGTGCCCGGGCCGTGGACGGCGACGAAGCCCGAGCCGACGTCGGCGCCGGTGGGCCCCGCGTAGCCGGTGGTGGCCAGCCCCCAGTGGGCGCCCGTCTCGGTGCGCACGCCGCGCGCCATGGCCTCGGCGGCCTCGTGGCTGACCGCGCCGAACTGCGCCAGCAGCCCCTCGGGTACGCCCGCCCACCTGGTCTTGGCCTCGTCGCGGTAGGTGACGGCGCCGCCGTAGAGGGCCT
>CALNBU010000850.1 GCA_937875615.1 uncultured Archangium sp. | reverse complement strand
CGGCCGGGGAGGGTGCCGTCTTCGTAGGGGAACAGCCGCTCCAGGAAGCGGGCGAGGTGAAAGCCCCCGACGGAGATGGCGAAGACGCCGTACAGGGTCAGCGCGCGTGCCCGTTGGGCGCGCAGCAGCATGGCCACGCCCAGCGCGAGGCCGATGATGGCGGCCAACAGCGTGCTCTGCGTGGTGATGTCCATGCGGCGTCGCCAGTCTACGCGAGGCGAAAGGTTGACGCCCTGCCCATGCGCGTATGATGCGCCGGTGCGACTCCTGGGCCTCCTCTCCGTGGTGTCTCTGGCGGCGATGGGCCAGGAGGAGGTGCTGGCCGTCGAGGCGCCGGAGGAGGCGGCGGTGGAGCCGGAGCTGGAGGCGGATCCCACCTTCGTGCGCATCGCCAACCCGGCCTTTCCCTCGCCGGTGTTGGAGTCCGTGCCGGTGGACCGCGGCCGGCGGATCTCCCGCGAGGCGCTCGCGCCCTACTTCGCAGAAGGCGCCCTGGCGGAGGCCCGCGCGGCCTTCGAGGGAGGTCAGCTCTCGCGGGCGGCCACGCTGTTGGCCGCGCAACCGCAGACCGGGCCGGTGCGTTTTCTTCGCGCGCTGACCGCGCACCGCAGCCGCGACTGGAAGTTCGCGGCGCCGGAGTTCGAGGCGCTCGCGGCGACCTACCTCCCGCTCCGGGATCGCTGTCTGGTGCATGCAGGGTGGGGCGCTCTTCCGATCTGGGGCTATGAGCAGCTCAAGGACTGGGACGGCGCGGCGCGCGTCTTCGCGCAGGTCGGCGGGACCTCCCGGCTCACCGTGGACGCCCGCCTCGGGTTGTCCCGGGCGCTCCGCTTCAAGCGCGACTACGTCGGCGCCGAGGCCGCGCTCGCCAACTACGTGCATCGCCCGCCGCCGCCGTGGGGCCGGAACGTGGGCGCCGAGGCGCTGCTGCAGTCCGCCGAGCTGGCCGCGGCGCGGCGCGACGTGAAGCGCGAGCGGGAGTTGCTGCGCACGCTGTGGTCGCGCCACGCCATGTCGAAGGAGGCCGCCCGGGTCGAGGCGCGGCTGGGCGAGCAGAGCGCGCTCCCCGTGGAGGTGCTGGTGGCGCGGGCGGAGTCGCTCATCGACGCGCACCGCAACGCGCAGGGCGTGGCGATGCTGGAGCCGCTGGTGGCGGGGCTCAAGGTGCCGGAGGAGACGGCGTGCCGCGCGCGCTTCGCCCTGGGAAAGGGGTACCGCAAGCTGCGCCAGCACGCGAAGGCGGTGCCGGAGCTGGCGCAGGTGCGGCGCTGTCGTGACGGAGAGCTCCGCGCGAAGGCGCTCTTCACCCTTGGCTTCAGTCAGGGCATCGCCGCGCAGGCGCTCGCGGCCGGCACCTACGAGGCACTGGCGAAGGAGTTCCCCGACAGCCCGCTGGCCGACGACGCGCTGTTCTTCGCGGCGGAGGTGCACCTCCGTCGCGGCGAGAAGGGGCAGGCCCTCGAGCGGTTGATCGACGTGGTGGACCGCTACCCCGAGGGTGATTTCGCGGCCGACGCGCTCTTCAAGTTGTTCTGGGTCGCCCGGGGCGAGGGCAGGCGCGAGGAGGCGGTGGAGTTCCTGCAGGAGATCGAGGGCCGCTGGGCCCACGCCGATGAGAGCGCGGAGGTGGAGCGTGCGCGCTACTGGCGGGGCCGGATGTTGGAGGAGGTCTCGCAGGTGGACGCGGCGGTCGCGCTCTACGAGCGCCTCGCGACGGAGCACCCGGCCACGTACTACGGGCTGTTGTCGCGGGAGCGGGTGATGACGCTCGACGCCGAGCGCGGCGCGGCGCTGGCGCAGGTGGTGTCGGCGGCGCCGGCGGCGGCAGACCCGTTCCCCTTGTACGCGGGCCCGCTCGGAGACGACCCTCAGTTCCAGGCCGCGGTCGAGCTGTTGCGGCTCGGCTTCGGCAACCTGGTGCCGATGGAGATCCTCTCCATCGACCGCTCGACGCTGCCCGGCGACGCGCTGCGGCTGCTGGTGTTGATGCTGTCGATGGCCGGCCAGGAGCGCTCGGCGCACGGCATGGCCCGGCTGTGGCTGCGCAGAGATCTCTCCGGGCCCATCTCCGCCGAGCGCCGGACCATCTGGGAGATCGCCTACCCCAACGCCTTCCGGGAGCTGATCACCACCCACTCCCTGGCGGCCGATTCGTTGGACCCGGATCTCCTCCAGGCGCTGATGCGTGAAGAGAGCGCGCTCGACCCGAAGGCCCTGTCCTGGGCCGGCGCGCTGGGCCTCTGCCAGTTGATGCCGGCCACCGCGGCCGGGGTCGCCGCGCAGCTCAAGCTCAAGCGACCGAGCCAGGACGAGCTGCTGCAGCCGGATCTCAATATCAGGCTCGGCGCGCGCTTCCTCAGCGACCTGCTCACCCGGCAGAAGGGCATCAAGCCCTTC
>CALNBU010000849.1 GCA_937875615.1 uncultured Archangium sp. | reverse complement strand
CCGGCCCCTGCCAGATCACAAGACCAATCGCCAGCGCGGTAAGCAGGACAACCGTAAACAAAAACCCGGCCGGCATGGCAAACGGCCGCGGCGCGACCGCCAGCGATCGATTGGGCAATGGCAGTGTGACTTGGGACATGAAACGCCTCTTGTAATGTCAGCTTCGGGGCCCGACTCGGCGGCGATAGGACAGGACCGCGCGCTTCAGGGCCAGCCTTGAACACACCGCAATTGTGGAAAAGCCTGCCGCCCGACCATCGGGCCAATCGGGGCCATCCCCCTGTCGAACGGGCAAAACCTGACGCACTGACTGGAACTTGGCCGCCAATCCCGCTATTGGCTTCTTAAGATCGAGGAGAAAATCCCATGATTATCGAGCCCAAAATCCGCGGCTTCATCTGCGTCACCGCCCACCCCACGGGCTGCGCAGCCAATGTGCAGCACCAGATCGACCATGTCGTCATCAAGGGTGCCATTCCTTCGGATCGCAAGCGCGTGCTCGTGCTGGGCTGCTCGACGGGCTATGGCCTCGCCTCGCGCATCGTCACCACCTTCGGCAGCGATGCCGATACGGTCGGCGTGTCGTTCGAGCGCGAACCGGGCGAAACCAAGCCAGCCTCTGCCGGCTGGTACAATAACCGCGCTTTTGAAAACCGCGCCCGCGCCGCTGGCCGCCGCGCCAGCCGTGGGGCAGCCCGCCGCGGCGGTGGAGAAGGCCGCGCCGGTGGTGGCGCCCGGCGCCTCGTCCACAGCCCCGTCCCGCCGCGAGCCCGGGCGGGTCTACGTTCGCGTCTCGATGAGCCGCACCTGCATGGCCGAGGGGCTCGCGCCGCAGGCCATCGCGGTGCACGACGGAGACGTGTTGCCGGTGCCCATCGCCGCGAAGGAGCTGACGGTGCGCGGCGCCTGCGGAGGCATCGCCGAGCTGTTGTATGGCACCGACGACGCGCCGAAGGTGTCAGAGCCCTTTTCTTCGGATAAGCCGGTGTTGTTCAGATTCCGCGAATGAGTGATCTCCCTGGAAAGATGTTCGAAGGCGTCTTCAAGCGGGTGTTGGCCGCTGACCTGACGCCCGCGCTGGAGCAGCACCTCAAGGCCGTTGGCCTCGACCTGACCGCGCCGCTGCTGCCCACCTACCCCCGCACCGTGTGGCATCAGGCCATCGACACCACCGCGCGGGAGCTCTTCCCCGCGGACGTCGCCACGGAGCAGCTCCGCAAGCTGGGGACGCACCTCGTGGAGGCGCTCAAGTCGCGGGGCGTCATCGCGGCGCCGGTGTTGGCCATGGCGCGCTTCGCAGGTCCCCGGCGGACGCTGAAGCAGGCGCTGGAGTTCCTCGACCGGAGCCCGGTGCAGCTCACCGTCAGCGAGCGCAGCAAGACGGAGTTCGAGGTGAAGGCCGACACCACCGAGCAGCCGGAGTTCCTCGTGGGGTTGCTGACCGCCACCATCGAGCTGTTGGGAGGCAAGGCGGCGCAGGTCCGCGCGCTGTCCCCCGGCGTGTTCCTGGCGAGCTGGAAGTGAGCTCGCTGTTCCCCCGCCTCGACGCTCCCGGCGACGAGGTGGTGCTGCAGGTCGACGACACCTCCTTCACCGCCCGGCAGGTCGCCGCCTCGGCGCAGGCGGTGGCGCTGCAGCTCTCGGGGGAGGGCGTACGGCCCGGTGCGCACGTCGCGGTGTGGACCCAACCCGGGCCGCAGACGCCGTTGACGTTGCTGGCGCTCGCCGCGGCGGGATTCGTGGTGGTGCCGCTCGACGTGAAGCTGGGGCCGCTGGAGCTGGGGCACGTCCTCGGCGACGCGAGGCCGGAGGTCGCCTTCGCCGCCGACGTCGGCGCGGTGCAGGGCCGGAGCAGGGTGAAGACCCTGCAGTTGGCGTCGGCGTCTGCGGTGCCCACCGCGCGCACCTTCCGGCAGGTCGACGACGCGCCGCTGCTGGTGCTGTACACCAGCGGCACCACGGGGCTGCCCAAGGGCGCGGTGTTGAGCGCGCGCAACGTGGCCGCTGGGCTCGATGGGCTCGCCAGCGCGTGGCGGTGGACGCGCGCGGACACCGTGGTGCACGCCCTGCCGTTGTTTCATGTCCACGGGTTGGTGCTGGGGCTCTTCGGCTCGCTGCGGGTGGGCGGCGCGCTGCGCTGGTTTCCCCGCTTCGAACCGGCCGCCGTGGCCCAGGCGCTCGGCGAGGGCTCGACGCTCTTCTTCGCCGTGCCCACCATGTACCACCGGCTGGCGGAGGCCGCGGCGCAGGCGCCCGGGCTGCTGGTGGGCCTGCGCCACGCCCGGCTCCTGGTGTCGGGCAGCGCCGCGCTGCCGCAGCGGGACCAACAGCGACTGGAGCAGCTGACGGGGCGCCGGGTGCTGGAGCGCTACGGCATGACGGAGACCTTGATTACCTGCGCGGTGCGCGTCGACGCCCGGCCCAGCCCGGGCAGCGTGGGGCAGGCCATCGAGGGCATCGAGCTGAAGCTGGTGGACGA
>CALNBU010000848.1 GCA_937875615.1 uncultured Archangium sp. | reverse complement strand
GCACCATTCGAGGCCGTGCGCGGCGAGCGGCAGGGTGCGGAAGAAGGGCGAGAGCACGCCCATGGGGTGGCAGGCCGAGCAGACGTCGTGGTGGAAGCCGGGCAGCGTCAGCTCGGCGGTGCGGGTGCCGCCGCCCGCCTCGGGGTGTCCTTCGAGCACCAGCACCGAAGCGCCGGCCTGCGCGAGGGTGATGGCCGCCGCCAGCCCGTTGGGGCCGGAGCCGACGACGATGGCGTCGAGCTCAGCCATGGTGCTCCCGATGACGGCCCGCCGCGTGCGTTAGAAGAAGCTGCCCAGCCAGGCCAGCAACGCGTCGAAGGCGCCGGCCTCGGTGGTGGTGGTGATGGTGTTGTTCGAGCCGCGGGGGTTGTGCAGGTAGACGTCGGCCTGGGCGGCCAGCGGCGCGAGGAGGAAACAGACCAGCGCGAGCGAGCGGACGGAGCGGGGAGTGGTCATGGCGCTCTTCTTGGTACAGCGCTGCGCCCCTCGCAAGGTGCGTCAGTCCTGACCTGCGGGCGCGCCTTCGTTGCGCGGGTCCGACGCGGCCGTCTTGAGGCCGGTGGAGGGGTCCACCAGCACCGCCTCGGCGTCGCCCCAGCCCGGCACGCGCTTGAAGGTGTGGCCCATGGCCTCGAGCGCGGCGCGCGTCGCGGGGTCCATCGCGTCGGGGTCGATCCACACCTCGTCGGGCATCCACTGGTGGTGGAGCCGCCCGCGGTTGACGGCGCGCGAGACGTCGTAGGCGCCGTCGACCACGTTGCTGATGACCTGCATCACCGTGGTGGGGATGGTGGAGCCGCCCGGCGAGCCCACCGCCAGCAGCACCTCGCGCGGTCGGTCCTTCATGAAGACCAGGGTGGGGGTCATCGAGGAGACGGGAATCTTGCCCGCCGCGATGGCGTTGGCCTCGCCCATCACCAGCCCGAAGACGTTGGGGGTGCCGGGCTGCGCGGCGAAGTCATCCATCTCGTCGTTGAGCAGCACGCCGGTGCCCTGCGCCACCACGCAGCTGCCGAAGTAGTAGTTGATGGTGGTGGTGAGCGCCGCGGCGTTGCCGTGCCGGTCCACCACGGAGATGTGC
>CALNBU010000847.1 GCA_937875615.1 uncultured Archangium sp. | reverse complement strand
AGATCGGCGAGCGCGTGCTCCTTGCGCGATGGGTTGAGCAGGTAGGAGAGCAGCTCCACGTCGGTCTGGAGCGTCACTCCGTCGATGCCCGTCGCGTGGAGCAGGTGCAGCAGCGCCTTGCCGTCGTTCGTCCAGATGGCGAGCCCGGGCCGACGGAGCGCCGGCCCCAGGTGTCGCGCCACCAACCCGGCGCCAAGGCTGTGCACCGGCACGTAGGCCGCCAGGGCGGCGCCACACACCACGCCCAGCCCCACCAGCGACGCCGAGTGCGGCTCGCCCTCCCAGGCGGCGGTGAGCGCCACCTCAGGCGCCTGCGCCAGCGCGCCGCACAGCGCGAGGAGCGCGGCTTCGTCGGATACCACCGTGGCATCCTGTCGCAGCGGCGTGGCTGGCGCAGAAGGCAGCTCCGCGTTGAGCCTGAAGAACTCCAGCTCGGTGAACATCGCGCGGGCCTCCGCCTGACGGACGCCCTTGACCGCGAAGTCCGCCAGCTCGCCGGGCACCTCGAGTTCATCTCGGAAGCTGACGAGCTGGAGCGCGCGCTTCAGCTGGTCGAGGTGCGCGGCGATGGCCGCGCGGAGCTTCGGCTTGCCCACCTCGTCGACCCGCCGCATGAGCTCCTCCACGGAGCCGAACTGCGCCAGCAACTCCGCGGCGGTCTTCGGGCCGACGCCCGGCACCTTGGGGATGTTGTCCACGGCGTCCCCCACCAGCGCCTGGTAGTCGCGCATCTGCGAGGGCTTCACCCCGAAGCGCTCCAGCGTGTCGGCCTCGGTGATGGCGCGGTCCTTCATGGGGTCGAAGATGCGCACCCCTTCTTTCAGCAACTGGAGGAAGTCCTTGTCGCTGGTGATGATCTCCACCTCCGCGCCACCCGCTCGGGCGCGCTTCGCCAGCGTGGCGATGACGTCGTCGGCTTCCCAGCCGGGCACCTCGGCGATGGGCACCTGCAGCACCCCGGCGATCTTCCGGATGAGCTCGAACTGCGAGACGAGATCATCGGGCGGCGCGGTGCGGTTGGCCTTGTACTGGGGGTCTATCTCCAGCC
Organism: uncultured Archangium sp.; assembly: GCA_937875615.1. Lineage (GTDB taxonomy): Bacteria > Myxococcota > Myxococcia > Myxococcales > Myxococcaceae > Archangium_A. Next base: position 2,727 of record CALNBU010000847.1, on the reverse strand, counting down.
GGCCCCGGCGACTGTCGCGGTCGAAGCACAGGACCAGGTGCGTCGGCCGGCGCTCCCGCATCAGCTTGAGCACCATGCGGGTGAAGCCCAACACCGCGTTGGTGGGCTGGCCGCGGCTGGTCGTGAGCGGCGGGAGCGCGTGGTAGGCGCGGAAGATCAGCCCCGAGGCGTCGATCAACGTCAGCGTCGTCGGACCAGCGGGGACTGCGGGGGGCGCCTGCTGCGTCACCGGCGGCGGCGGTGGCGCGTCACCGAACAGATCTCCCTGCGAGGTCATGCGCCCAGCTACCACCCCGCAGCCCTCAAGTCTTGAAGCTCAGTTGCAGTTGTTGGCCTGGAGCGCCTCGGTGATCTGCTCCTTGAAGCCGTCGCCGTCGACCGCGAAGTCCATCGCCGCGTTGAACTGCTCACAGGTCTGCGCGCGCTGCAGGTAGTCGGCCGCGCGCTGCGTGCAGACGTTGGTGAGCGCGCGGAGCAGGTCGATGTTGGTGCGAGAGAACCGGGCGCCCAACTTCCAGATCTTGCAGGCGGCGCGGAAGTCCTTGCGGTCGGCGAGCGCCTTCCCCTTCTCGTAGGAGGTGCGGCTCATGGTGTCGACGATGTTGCGGCGCACGAACGACTGGCGGCGCAACAACTCGCGCTCCCGGGCCTCGGGGGTGAGCTGCGCGGACTTCTCTCCGAGCACCAGCTTCTCGTCGAAGGACAACGCCTTGAGGAACGGCGCCTCGGCGCGGTCTGGCCGGTTGTTGGTGATCTCCGAGGTGCCGTTCTCGTAGAGGTTGATGGCCTGGTTGATGTCTTGAAGGAGCGCGCGCGCCTCCTCGTGCCACTGCGCCTTGCTGACGTTCTCACGAATCTTCTGGAGGGGAATCGGCGCCTCCGGGAACTTGCCATCGTAGTAGAGCACCAGCGCCCTGCCGAGCTCCGGTGACTGGTAGCGCTTCGAGAGCTCCTCCCTGGCCGCGTTCGCAGGGTCCGGCGGCGGCGGCGGCGGGCGGAACGCGGGGATCTCAGGGCAGGTCCACAGCGGCTCGCCGGGCTTGAGGCGCTCCTTCGCCTTGAGGAAGTTGATGTAGAGCGGCTCCGAGGGTCGCCAGTCGGTCTTGGGGTTGAGCGGGCCCTCGAGCTTGAGCTTCATCAGCGCCGGCGCGTAGAGCTGCGACTCGTCGGCGGTCTGACACCACAACCTGGACCAGCGCTCGCAGCTCTTCAACGCGAACTCCCACTTGGCGTTCGACGCGTAGCTCTTGCACTCCCCCGCGGTGATGCGCTTCACCTCCGCCAGCGGATCCTTCGCCGCCACCAGCACCCGCAACAGGTAGCTCTCGCAGTCCTTCCCGATCTTCTCGTAGGCCTCGAGGGCGCCCTCGGGGTTCCCCGAGGCGTTGCGCTCCCGACCGCGGTTCATGTTCTCTTCACAGACCTCGAGCACGGAGATGCGCTTGATGAGCGTGTTGGCCTCGTCCTGGATGGGGTCGATCTCCAGCACCGCGTCACACGCGACCTTCGCTCTCGACCAGTCCGGGTTGCCGTGATCATTGCTGGAGTAGGTCCGGCACTCCGCCAGCAGCGCCTGGATCTTCTCCTCGGGGCTGAGCGCGGCGACGCTCCCCACCGTCTTCTGCCTCGGCCCGAGCGGCTTGAGCTCGTCCCTGATCGGCGGAGGGTCCTCGGTCATGCCCTTGATGAACAACCCGAGGATCAACACCCCGACCACCGAGGCGCCGATGATCACCGCGCGCTTCTTCTTCGGGTCCATCGGCGGCAGGCGCATCGCCATTAGCTAAATGCCCTAAGGCCCGGAGGCCCCTCCGGTCTCGAACATCAGCTCGACCACGCCGAACTGAATGATGTCGCCCGCCGACAGGATGGTGTCTTCCCCGATGGGTGCGCCGTTCACCGTGGTGCCGTTGGCGCTCCCGAGATCCCGCAACGTCACTTCGCGGCCCTCCACCACCAGCTCGGCGTGCTTGCGGCTGACGGAGTCGTCATCGACCTGGAGCTCGACGCCGGCCACCCGCCCCACCACCACCGTCCCCTTCAACGGGAAGGTCTTCCCCGTCACCGGCCCCGACAGGCCCCTCAGCTGGGGGCCCGCGGAACGTTGCGGCGCCTGCCGCTTCACCAGCGCGGCGCCAGCCGGGCGCTCACCCTTCACCACCGGCATCACCCGGGTGCTGCGCGGCTTGAGTTGTTGACCGCGCGGAGAGGTGGGCTCCTTCGAAGGACGCGCCCCGGGGCGCGCCGGCCTCGGCCCTGACGCCGCCTTCTGGACGCCGGCCTTCAACAGCACCTCGTAGTCGCCGATCACCACCTGCGAGGCGCTGCTCAGCTCGGTGGGCCCCTCGATCTTCCCACCGTCCACCCAGGTGCCATTGGCCGAGCCCACGTCCTCGACCTTCACCGCGGCGCCGTCGACGAAGAACCGCGCGTGCTTCCGACTCACCCCGCCCTCCGCGAGGATGAGATCGTTCCCCTCCGAGCGGCCGATGGTCAGCGAACCGCTGAACTCCTGCTCCTGCTCGGTGCCGTCGGGATGCTTGATGATCAGCGTCGCCACGATTGCGTCACTCCTCGCGGAAGATGCCCATGTTCACGGGGATGCCGCGCCGTTGGAGATCGTCATAGAAGCGCGGCACGAACCCGGTGGCCACGTAGCGTCCGCGCACCTTGCCGTCTTCGGTGAAGCCCTCCTGCTTGAAATAGAAGATGTCCTGCATGGTCACC
>CALNBU010000846.1 GCA_937875615.1 uncultured Archangium sp. | reverse complement strand
AGCACGTTCACCCCGTCGAGTTGGATGAGGGTGGTGGCGTGGTTGATGAAGGTGACACGCATCGCGCCCTCCGCCACCTCGTACGGCGGCGCCGCGCCGGGCGGCTCATCGCGGTATTCGCGCCAGGGCCCAAGCTGCCGGGAGGTCTGCCACTTCACCAGGTTGGTCAGGCCCTCGCCGTCGAAGCCGCCCACCTTCTTCGGGGCACCCGGCGTGACGAAGCGGGCGCCGTCGAAGTGGTCGCTCTTCGGGCCCTTCCAGGTAGGCGCGGAGAAGGCACAGCCGCCAGCGGCGACGGCCAACGCCAGCGCGCCGAGCAGCGCCGCGGAGATGAGCAGGCGGCGGCGGAGACTGGACGGAGCGGGACGCATGGCGGGAGATGGTAGCAGCCGCCGAGGGGGCGGGGCGGCCCCTCCGACGGACCGGGACCATGAGCACTTTCCCCGAGGTGTTGCTATGACGGCGGTATGCGAACGCTCCTCGTGGTCGCCGTTCTCAGCGCTCCGGCGCTGGCACAGGAAGGTGTCTGGACTGGCTATGTCAACGGGTGGGTCAAGACCGGCTCCGCGGCCTCGACGCGGCCCCTGACCACCTCCGCGTCGGTGAGCGCGGCGCAGCGGCAACAGGCCGCGCAGTGGTACGCGTTGCAGTCGCTGGCGGCCAGTCAGTACTTCTACCAACAGCAGCTCGCGGCGGCGGCGAAGGTGGAGCGGGAAGAGCGCGAGCGGACGGAGGCGGCGGCGCAGGTGGCGCTGCAGCTGGAGCTCGGGCGCGAACAGGAGCGCACCGCCCAGGCCCGCGCCGAGGCCGAGCGGGCGCGCTTCGAGGCCCAGCAGGCGCAGCTGAAGCTGGAGCAGGAGCGGTTGGAGCAGGAGCGCCTCCGCGCCGAGGAGGCCCGCCAGGCGCTCATCGACGAAGAGGCGCAGCGCATCGCGCAGCGGGACGCCGAGCGGCGCCTCGAAGACGAGCGCGAGTCCATGCGCCGCGCGCTGGTCCGCGCCGAAGAGGAAGCCCAGCCCCGCGAGAAGGGGCCCGAGATTCATCGCTGGGTCGACGAGCGCGGCGTCACGCACTTCTCGACGCGCCCGCGCGAGCAGCGCTGAGCTCCGGGGCCACGCTTTGGCCCGCCGGGCGTGCTCGGCCTGCTAGAAACCGGCGCCCGGACGTGAGCGTGACGCCAGCCAATCTCCCCAGCATCGCCGTCGGCGCCCTGCCGCCTCCCCGCGCGGAGGTGTTGGCGGCGCGCGAGGCGCTGTCCGAGGCCGTGCACGGGCGCCTCTCCACCGAGGAGGTGGACCGCCTCAGTTACGCGCGGGACCTCTGGCCGCTGGCGCTGCTGTGGGGCCGTCAGGGGCGCACGCCGCCGCCGCCGGACGCGGTGGTGTGGCCGGGCACGGACGAAGAGGTGAGCGCGGTCATCGCCCTCGCGCGCGCCCGCCGGTTGGCGGTCATTCCCTACGGGGCAGGCTCGGGCGTCTGCGGCGGCACCTGGGCGCTGCAGGGCGGGCTCACGTTGGACCTGAAGCGCTTCGATTCCATCGGGGAGGTCGACGCGCGCGCGCGCACGGTGGAGGTGGGCGCCGGGGTGCTGGGCGAGACGCTGGAGCGCCGGCTCAACGCCCGAGGCTTCACGCTGGGGCACTTCCCGTCGTCGATTTCGACCTCCACCGTCGGCGGCTGGCTCGCGGCGCGCAGCGCGGGGCAGTTCTCGAGCAAGTACGGGAAGATCGAAGACATGCTGCTCTCGGCCCGGGTGGTGCTGGGCACGGGCGAGCAGGTGGTGCTGCCGGAGCGGCCCTTCAGCGGGCCGGACCTCGCGCCCCTGCTGGTCGGCTCCGAGGGCACCCTGTGCGCCTTCACCCGGGCGAAGCTCCGCGTCTTTCCTCTGCCCGGAGGCCGCGCCTTCCACGGCTTCTCCTTCGGCAGCGTGAGCGACGGGCTGGAGGCCATCCGGCGCATCTTCAGGGCCGGCCTGCGCCCGGCGGTGGTGCGCCTGTACGATCCCTTCGACACGGCCTTCGTGGGCGGCGGCGGGGCGAAGCAGTCGCCGGTGACGCCGCCCTCGCTCCGGGGCGCCTTCGGTCAGGTGTGGGCCCCGCGGCTCCTGCGGCAGGTGACGCGCCAGACGCTCGGCCACCCGGCGGTGATGAACCAGCTCCAGCGCGTCTTCCGCAAGAGCCGGCTCATCGTGATGTTCGAGGGCAGCGAGCGGCGCGTGCTGGAGGACGACCGGGCGGCGACGCGCCTCTGCCAGCAGCTCGGCGCGGAGGACCTCGGCGAGGCGCCCGGCCGGGCGTGGCTCGCGAAGCGGTACGACGTCAGCTACCGCATGTCGCGCCTCATCGAGTCCGGCACCTTCGCCGATACCATGGAGATCGCCGCGCCCTGGGAGGCGGTGCAGCGCGTCTACGAGGCGGTGCACCAGGCCGCGTCGCGCTTCGCCTTCGTGCTCTGTCACTTCTCCCACGCCTACGCGGAGGGCTGCTCGCTGTACTTCTCCTTCGTCGGCTCCGGTGGCTCCGAGGAGGAGATGGAATCGCGCTACCACCAGCTGTGGGGCGCGGCCCTGCGCGCGGCGGTGGGCGCGGGCGGCAACGTGAGTCACCACCACGGCGTCGGCGTGCTCAAGGCGGAGGTGCTGCGCGAGGCGCTGGGCGGTGGCTTCGTGGTGCTGCAGTCGCTGAAGCGGCGCTTCGACCCCGACGGGGTGATGAACCCGGGGAAGCTCGGCCTGTGAAGCGCATCGAGCCGGTGAAGCAGGCGTCGATGACGGTGCGGGTGGGCGCGGAGGTGCCGCTCCGGGAGCTCGACGCGCACCTGGCCCGCCACGGCCTCTCGCTGGGGCCGCTGACGCCGGGCGCGCTGGACCTGACGGTGGGCGCCTTCCTCGAGGGGCCCTACGCGGGGCTGCGCGCGGTGCGCGGCGGCAACCGAGGCCAGCTCCGTGTCGGCGGCGGAGAGGAAGAGGACGTCGCCCGGCGTCTGG
>CALNBU010000845.1 GCA_937875615.1 uncultured Archangium sp. | reverse complement strand
CTTCGTCTTTGGTGGCCCAGGCCAGGCGCGAGAGCGGCAGCAGCAGCACCTGCACCGCCCGGGTGCCGCCGCGCGCCGCCCAGTCGAGCGTGGCGCGCACCGCGCCGAGATCCGGGGAGGCGGAGTCGGGGTGCAGCAGGAACACCACCTTCGCGTCCTCGGCCTGCGCCACCGCGGCGGCGTGGTTCACGTCGGCCTCCCGCAGCGCCGCCGTCCCGGGCGCCAGCACCGCGGCCGCGCTCTTGCCCCAGCGCTCCCAGGCGGGCGTGGTGGGCAGCTCCAGGCTGAGGAGATCGTGCCGGGCGGGGAAGAGGTAGCGGAGCGCGTCGAAGGAGCCCTTGAAGCCCAACGCCGCGAGGCTCTCCCGGATGCTGCGCATGGGCGTCAGGAAGACCTGCCGCGCCCGGCGGAGCCGGAACAGCCACAGGGCGCCCACCAGCAGCAGCCCCAGCGCCGTGGCCACCGCGATGGTCAGCCGGCGGTGCTTCTGCCACGAGGAGGCCAGCGCGCTGTTGAGCTCACAGTCGTAGCGCATGCCGGGGGGCTGCTCCCGGCAGTCGGCGCAGCGCTCTTCGCTCAGGCCGAGGGCGTCGCAGGTCGACTCCTGGCTCACCGAGTGGGTCACCCAGGCGGTGAACGGCTCGGCGGCCTCGAAGCGCGCCTTCTCCGCCGGCTGCGAGCCGGAGGGGTCGAGGCGCCAGGGAGACGCGCTCACCGGCTCGCCGATGTCGTTGGCCACCGCGGCCAGCACCAGCAGCGCCTGTTCGAAGCTGCCGCCGATGCCGGTGCGGGTGTTGCACGCCTCGCGCAGCTGCCCGACGGGGGTGGGCGGGGCGTCGGCGTCGACGCGCACCTGCTCGTTGGGCGACGCCGGAATCATCACCGCCGCGCCGCTCCAGAGTAGCGACGCCGCGCGCTGGCACACCTGCGCGTGCGCGGCCGACTCCGCGGCCCTGGCCTGATGAGCCCAGGTGGTGATGGCGGTGAAGCGGTCGGGCCGGTCGATGGAGCAGCCGTGGCTCTCGAGGCGCTGGAACTCGCGCACCGCGCGACCGCAGCGGTCGGCGGCGTCGCCGTCGCGCACGAACTTGGCCAGCTCATCGACCAGGGGCAAGGTGCGCGCGTTGAGGGCCGACGGTGCGGGGAGCCGGCCCTGCGCCCACGCGGCGTAGGACGGGTCTCCGGCGGAGTCGGCGAGGAAGCACAGGTAGAGCTTGCTGCGGGCGGCGGCGAGCAGCTCGGACTGCACCGTGCGATCCTTCTCGTTGTGGCTGCCCGGGAAGTCCTGCAGCCAGGCGCGGATGGTGTCGGCGTTCACCGCGTCGCAGGGCGTGTTCCACATCTCGTCGACGCGGCGCCTGATGATGAGCGGCCCGGTGTTGTCGAGGAGCTCCACCAGCTGGCGCGCGCGGCCACATTCCCTGGAGCGGGTGCGCGCCTCGCAGCGGGCGATGGGCAGGGAGGAGACGGACAGGCGCAGCGCCGCGGAGAGCGGCGGTCCGGCCGGGCCAGCGGGCTCCGGGTGGTCTCCGTGGGCCTCGGCGATCAGCGGCTCCGGCAGCGGCCCCTGCGACTCGAAGAAGGCCTCGACGCCCTGCGCCCGCACGCGCGCCCAGGTCTGCGGCGCGGTGAGCCGGTAGGCCTCCATCAACAGGCGGCGGTTCCACAGCGGGGTGCCGGCCCGGAGCCCCAGCACGCGTGCCAGGTGACGCTCGGGCTCGGAGGTGCCGTTCACCCGGGGGAGGGCGTCGGTGTTGCCGACGCTGTACTCCGAGAGCTGGGCCAACGAACGGGAGACGCCGAACCAGCCGTCGAGCAGCGCCTGCAGCTGCGCCTGCGTGGACGCGGGGATGCACGCGCCCACGTTGCGCGCCGTGCCCTGCAGCAACGACGCGGCCAGCACCCCCGCCTCCTGACACTGCTGCTCCTTCTGCGCGGTGCAGGCGGTCACCTCGGCTTCGGTGTCGTGGAGGTTGGCGCGGGTCTGCGAGAGGTCCGCCTGACAGCGGTCGCGCGCCGCCTGCGTGGTGCGCGCGGTCTCGTTGCAGGTGGCGAGGGTGCGCTGGGTGGCCTGGAGGCGTTGTTCGACCTCGAGGCACACCACCCCCGCGTCCTGGGCGAAGGCCGACGAAGCAGACAGCAGGACGAAGAGGAGGGCGTACTTCATGGGAGCTCGTGAGGAGCCAGTTGATGCTCCGGCTGGCGACGAGAGTGAAGTGTGAAATGCACGGCAGGTGCGCTAGACCTGCGCGCCGTGTCCACGTCTGCTTCAGCCGCGCGCACGGCGGTGCGCGCCGGGCTGGTGGCGGTGGCGCTCCTCTACCTCGCGATGTTGCCCGCGCGGATGGCGGCGCTGCTCACCGGCTGGGGTCCGCTGCCCGGGCGCCTGCACCGCCTCTTCGCCGGCGCGCTCGTCGATCTCTCCGCGGTCGCGGTGGGCGCCGCGCTCTGCGTCGCGCTGTTGACCTGTGCCGTCCCGCTGGTGCTGCGCCGGGTGCGCGGCCCCGGGTGGCAGGCGCGCGGGGTGTTCCTGGTGACGGTGCCGGTGGGCTTCCTGTTGTGGGTCATCACCGTCACCGCGCAGGAGGTGAAGAACGAGCGCGGCTCGTACCCCACGGTGTTCGATCTCGTCGAGGGTGGCACCAACGCCTCCTTCGTCGCCGGCAGCGTGGCCTTCCTCCGCTACGAGCGCATCTGGTTGCCCACCGCGCTGGGCCTGGCGGTGCTGCTGCCGGTGCTGTTCGTGGCGGCCCGCCGCGCGCCGGCGGTGGCGGGCGCGTGGCGCGGTTGGGTCATGGGGCTCCTGGGCGGGCTGCTGGGTGGCGCCGCGCTGGTGTCGCTGTCGGCCTGGGCGCTGGCGCGCTCGTCGAACAGCTTCACGCCGGCGTACCTCGGAGATCCGATGACCGGGCTGGTGGAGAGCAGTTGGGACATGCTGCGCGCGCAGGGGCCGGCCACGCCGAGAGAGCTGGTGTCGAGCGCGGAGCTGCCGCCGGGGAGCGCGGCACAGGGGGCGGCGCGCGTGGGCTGGCCCGAGGCACGGCGCCGGCCGCTCGACTGGACGAAGGAGCCGGCCTCGCCTCGGGAGCCCCGCGGGCGCGCGTTGCTCGACGCCCTCGGCGCGCTCTCGCGGGTGCTCTTCGCCTCCGGGCGCGCGGACCTCTCGGTGTGGCAGCTCTCGCTGGAGGGCTTCCGCGCCGATGATCTCGCCGCGCTCAACCCCCGCGCGCCGCGGAGCCTCGCCCCCTTCGTCAACGGCCTCTACGACGCGCCGCCGGGCGTGCTGGTCTCCCGTCGCATGTACCAGGGCGGGGTGCGCACCGCGCACGCGCTGGGCTCGATGACGTGCGGCCTGG
>CALNBU010000844.1 GCA_937875615.1 uncultured Archangium sp. | reverse complement strand
CTCCAGCAGGCGCTCAAGGACGCCAACGACGCCCGCGCCGCCGCGGACGAGGCCGCCGAAGCCGCGCGCAAGGCCGAGCTCGCCGCCCGCGTCAACGCCAAGCACGCCACCGACGCCAAGCGCGTCGCCGAGGAGCAGCGCCGCCGCGCCGACGACGCCAAGCGCAAGGCCGACGCCCTGCGCTCCGAGGCCGAGGCCCGCGCGGAGCGGATGAAGGAGCAGTTGGGCGGCGGCGTGATCGACGAGCTCAAGTGAGACCAACCACCATGAACACGAGCCGGGCCGCGTTGGCGGCCATTCTGTTGACCGGAGCGCTGGCGCTCGCCGATGAGGCGGAGCGCCCCTGGGCGCAGGGCGTACCAAAGGACGCGCAGGCCCGGGCGCTGTCGCTGTTCAAGGACGGCAACGGCGCGCTCAAGGAGTCCCTGTTCCCCGCCGCGGTCTCGAAGTACCGCGAGGCGCTCCGGGCGTGGGACCACCCCGCCATCCACTACAACCTGGCGCTGGCGCTGGTGAACCTCGACCAGCCCATCGAGGTCCACCAGCACCTCACCTCCGCGCTCCGCTTCGGCGCCGCGCCCCTCGACGAAGAGAAGCACCAGCAGGCGCAGCGCTACCTCGCGCTCATCGAACGACAGCTCACGCGCGTCACCGTCACCACCAAGGTGGAGGGCGCCACGGTGCGCCTCGATGGCCGCACGCTCTTCGTGGGGCCCGGCCAGTGGGAAGGTCAGGTCCGGGCCGGGCAGCACACCATCGTCTGCTCCAAGGACGGCTTCCTCCCCGACGAGCGGGCGATGGTGTTCGCCGGCGGCGACGCCCAGACCTTCGACATGCGGGTGTACCGCGAGGCCGAGTTGATGGAGTACCAGCGCCCCTTCAGCGCGGTCATCCCCTGGACGGTGCTCGGCGTGGGCATCGCCGCGGCCGGCGCCGGGCTCGGCCTCCACCTCGGCTCCCAGGGGGAGTTCCAGCGCTATGACGCCCAGGTGACGGACTGCGCGTCGTTGGCGCCGGTGGGTGGCTGCACCACCGCCCGCCGCTTCGACAGCACCCTCGATGGCGCCAACAGCCTCCAGACCGCGGGCCTGGCCATGTACGCCGTCGGTGGCGCCGCGGTCGTCACCAGCCTGGTGCTCTTCTACGTCGGGCGCCCCGTGGCGTACCGCAAGACCGTCAAGGTCGAGGCGCCGCAGGTCACGGTGGCGCCGCTCCTCTCTCCTTCCGGCGCCGGAGCGATGGCGCACATCAGGTTCTAGCTCATGACGCTCTTCCGGCGACTGTGTCTCGTGGGTCTTCCGCTGCTGGTCCTGGGGTGCTTCGCGCCAGAGAGCGAGGTCTGCGATGAGGCGACCGGGCTCACCTGCCCGAAGAACTTCAAGTGCAGCGGCGACAAGACCCAGTGCATTCCCACCGGCGCCACCTGTGGCAACGGAGACCCCGACGAGGGTGAGGCCTGCGACGACGGCAACGTGCGCAACGGCGACAGCTGCCGCGCCGACTGTCAGGGCGAGGCCGCGTGCGGCGACGACCGCCTCGACAACGATCTCTTCTTCGACGACGGCGGCGTGCTCGAGGTCTGCGACGACGGCAACACCCAGAGCGGCGACGGCTGCCGCGCCGACTGCCGCGGCGTCGAGCGCTGCGGCGACAGCCTGACCGACCCCCGGCTGATCGACGGCGGCGCCGAGGCCTGTGACGACGGCAACACCCAGAGCGGCGATGGCTGCCGCGCCGATTGCCGCGGCCGTGAGCTCTGCGGCGATGGTCTGCTCGACCCGGCGCTGGCTGACGGTGGCGCCGAGCTCTGCGACGACGGCAACACCCAGAGCGGCGATGGCTGCCGCGCC
>CALNBU010000843.1 GCA_937875615.1 uncultured Archangium sp. | reverse complement strand
GGCGCCCAGAGCACCGCCTCACCCAGCTGCTGCATGCGCTCGAAGGACGCGGCCCCTGACCAGGACGCCCAGCGGGGGTCGAGCCACGTCGCCCACAGCGCGAGGAGGAACGGCTGGACCGCGAGCACCAGCGCCACGCGGAAGCCCCGTCGCTGTGCTGGCGGCGGCCCGCCGAGCGCGGCCAGCCGGCGCGCCAACGACACCAACCCCACGATGGAGAGCGCGAGCACGATGTACTGCGCGCGCCCGGAGAAGAAGAGCTCCACCCGGAGGAGTGACGCGAGCCCTTCGTGCAGCATCGCGAAGCCCAGGCAGTAGGCGAGGAAGCCCAGCACCACCCACTCCGCAGGGCGCAGCGGAAGCGCAAAACTTGAGTCGGACGACCGCTGCACGGCGTAAGAAGCTACCAGTGCGTGCTCGCCTCGCGTGGTTGATGTTCGTTCTCTCCGGCGTCGCCGGCCTGGTCTTCGAGGTCGCGCTCCAGCGTTCGCTGACGCGCATCTTCGGCGTCTCCGCCTTCGCCACCTCCACCGTGCTGGCGGCGTGGATGGCCGGGCTGGCGCTCGGCGCGGTGCTCTTCGGCCGCTACGCGGATCGCTCCCGCTCACCGCTCAAGGTGTACGTGTGGCTGGAGGTGGGCATCGCCCTCGCCGCCTGCGCGCTCCCACTGGTGGTGCCGCAGGCGATGGCGCTCTTCGCCGACGTCGCCCGGGGACTGGAGCCCGATGATCCGCGCCTCGCCGCGGGGCGCTTCGTCCTCGCCTTCGGGCTGACGTTGATCCCCAGCCTGCTCATGGGCGGCACCCTGCCCGCCGTGACCCGGGCGCTCGACGGCGTCACCGATATCTCCCGGCTCTACACCGCCAACCTGGTGGGCGCGGCCATCGGAGCCGGCGCCACCAGCTACCTCCTGTTGCCTTCGCTGGGGTTGATGGGCACCCAGCTCTTCGGCGGCGCCCTCAACCTGGTGGCGGCGGTGTTGGCGCTCGTGCTGGCGCGCCAGCTCGCGCCCCCCAGACCGGTGGAGCCGCCGGGCCCCGAAGAGCGCGCCTCCGTCAAGCTGTTGGGCCTCGCGGCGTGGTCGGGCTTCGTCACCTTCTGCGCCGAGGTGACCTGGTTCCAGCTGCTGAGCACCGTCATCGGGAACTCCGCCTTCGCCTTCGGCGTGATGCTGGCCATCTTCCTCTTCGGCCTCACCGTGGGCAGCGCCTGGCTCGCGCGCCGCACCAACGCCGGCCTCCCCAACGTCGGCTGGCTGTTGCTGGCCGCCTCGGTGTGCCTCGCCATCACCCTGCCCCTGTGGGACCGCGTGCCCAGCCTGTTCATCATCAGCGGGAAGATCGCCACCGGCTTCGCCTCCCGAGAAGCGGTGCGCGCGCTCGCCGCCCTCGAGCTGCTGCTCCTCCCCGCAGCCGCCCTCGGGACGCTCTACCCGCTGGTGCTGCACGCGGGCTGGAAGGAGCGGCCCAACGCGGCCCGGGTGGGTGGGCTCTCCGCCGCCAACACCCTGGGCGCGGTGGTGGGCTCGCTGCTCACCGGCTTCGTGCTGCTCCCCCGCTTCGGCTCCCGCACGGTGCTGGTGGGCCTGGTGGTGGCCGGCGCGCTCATCGCGGCACTGATGCTGCGCGGACGCGCGCGGCTGTGGCCGGCCCTGGTGGTGGCGTTCACGCTGTTGCTCCCTCCGTGGAACATGTTGACCCTGGCCTCGGGCGCGAACGTCTACTTCGCCGAGCGCTTCGCGCCGGAGCAGGCCACGCTGGTGTGGCAGCACGAGTCGGTGGAGGCCGGCCTCACCACGGTGGTCGAAGAGGCCGGGACCCTCACCCTGTTCACCAACGGGAAGTTCCAGGGCAACGACTCGGGAGAGGTCGACGCGCAGCGTGGGTTCGCGCAGATCCCCATGCTGGTGCAGCACGGCTGGGGCTCCGCGCTGGTGGTGGGGCTCGGCACCGGCTGCAGCCTCGGCACCATCGCCCGGCAGCCCTTCCGCGACGTCGAGCTGGTGGAGCTCTCGGGAGACATCATCGACGCCGCGCGGCGGTACTTCTCGCACATCAACGACGGCGCGCTCAGCAGCCCCCGGGTTCGCATCATCCACGCCGATGCCCGCAACCACCTGCTGCTGTCGAACCGGCAGTACGATCTCATCTCCATGGAGATCTCCAGCATCTGGTTCGCTGGCGCTGCGGATCTCTACAACCGGGAGTTCTACCAGCAGGCCCGCGCCCGGCTCACCCCCGGAGGCGTGCTGCAACAGTGGGTGCAGCTGCACCACCTCACCCGGCGGGACTTCGCGGTGGTGCTGGCCAGCCTGCGCAGCGAGTTCCCCCACGTCGCGCTCTTCTACCGTGGCGGCCAGGGCATCGTGCTCGCCAGCCAGGCCCCGCTGTGGATCGACTACACGGGCCTCGTCGCGCTGCGAGGCACGCCCGCCACGGAGCACGTTCCCGCGGAGGATCCGCTGATGCTGCTCGGCTCACTGGCGCTGAACACCGAGGGCATCGACGCGCTCATCGACGAAGAGCGGGGAACGACGCCCCTCGACCGCTTCGTCTCCACCGACAACTCGCTCTACCTCGAGTACTCCACGCCGCGAGGCAACGCGCGCGAGGATCTCTCCGTCGACGCGCTGCTCAGCTCCCTCGCGCACCTCCCCAGCAGCCCGCTCGAGCTGCGCAACGCCACTGAAGAGGGCCGCCACCACGCGGCCGCCGCGCGGCACCTGGCCCTTGGAGATTTCGACCTCGGCCTCAGCCGCGCCGAGAAGGCCGGCGGCGCCGCAGCGCACCTCATCGAGTGGGCGAAGCGACAACCTCCGCGGCAGCCCGATCACCCCTGAGCAGCCGGGGCGTCACCCAGGCCACCAACGCGAACAGCGCGATGCCCGCCAGCACGTCGGCCACGTAGTGGTAGCGCAGGTACACGCACGCGAAGGGGATGGTGAGCACCATCGGCAGCGAGGCCCAGAACACGCCCCGCGCATGGCGGAAGCAGGCCCAGAGCATCAACAGGCTCCCCGCCGTGTGGAAGCTGGGGAAGCAGTCCCAGGTGATGCGACCGCGGTCCATCAGCATCTCCTTCACCTCGGCGACGAAGTAGAGGTCGAGCGGCACCTCGAAGCTCAACGACAGCGCCGGCCCCTTCACCGGAATCAGGACATAGCTGATGTAGGTGACGGCGAGCCCGAGCGACAACCCGGTCACCGCCTCCCGCAACGCCAGCCGCCCACCGAGCGCGAGCACCGCCGCGAGGCTCAGCGGGTACTGCACCGCGTAGAAGGCGTAGGAGAAGGCACACCACTCAGAGAGCGCCGTGGAGATGATCCGCTGCAGCGCCACCACCGGCTGCGTACCGCCCCACAACCACGCGTCGAAGACCTGCATGGCGCCATCGAAGTCGCGCGCTGGCTGGCCGATGACGCCGGCCATCGACGAGTAGGCCGGGAGCAGCAGGAGCAGCGGGAACCACTCCCGGAAGTTGCTGGCCAACGCGCGGAAGGCAGCCTGCCCCAGCTCGCGAGGCGCCAGCGTTCCGCGCCGACGCATGTCCCGCGCGACGAAGAGCCAGGCCGCCAACAGCGGCGATGACACGCCCGCCACACGCAACACCGCCATGCTGACGAAGTGCAGCTTGTCCTCCGCGGCCCCGTCCTGCCAGCGGCCCCACATCGGCTCCGCCGCCACCACCCAGAGCGCCAACGGGAGCGGGATCACACAGAGCACCAGGGCCGCTCGCATCCGCTGGCGCCACCGGGCAGGGAGGCGCTCCCGCTGCCGGAGAAAGTCGATGGCCAGCGCGGCCGTCGCGACGATGACCAGCGCGATGAAAATCCGCCGCCCGCGCACATCCCACACCGGGTCCAACGCCAACACGCCCGACCAGCCACGATGGACGAAGACCCACGCCAACGAGAAGCAGGTGAAGACCAACACCGCCCACTCCGCCGGTCGCAACCACCTCGCTCGCGCTCTCCACATCGCCGGGCGTCACACCTCAAAGAAAAAGAAAACGCCACGCTTCCAATCGAAGCGTGGCGTCTCACAACTACCAGCAGCGGCTCAGTAGTTGTTGTTCTCGCCGAACGACTTGAGGGTCTTGTTGCCTTCGACCGCCTTGCCGTTCGAGGTCGTGGTGCGCGCCTGCACCGTGGTCTCGCCGGCGAGGGCGTCGGCCGACATACCGAACAGCTTCTTGATGTTGTCACCGAAGAGCGTGATGACGCCGATGGCGGCGATCGCGATCAACGCGACGATGATGATGTACTCGGTCATGCCCTGACCACGCGCCTTCTTCAGCATCTGCTTCTTGTTCAGCTTGGCCATCGATAGCTCCTTGGATTGATGTGCTGCGGGTTGGTACGTGAAGGAGTATCGACGTGAACCCCTCATCGCTCCATACGTCATCGGGAGGATGCCCCGTTTTTCAATGATTTCAGGCCGTTTGGTCCACGCCGACGCCGGGAAAGGGCTACCGCGCCCAAGAATAGCAGCTCTGCACCCGCCACACCGCAGCTCGAGGTCTCCGGCGTCACCGGGTTGACCTCGATGGTCCACGCCACCGACGTCAACGGCTCGGCGGCGTCGAGGCCCGCCACCACGGTGAAGCTGTGCAGCCGGGTCTGCGCCTCGGCGGGCACGGTGCCGGACACCACGCCGGCCTCGTCGAAGCTCACCCCGGGAGGCAGCTCGCCGCCGCGCCAGAACCAACGGGCGCCCTCGGGGAGGTTCTCGGCGTTGAACACCACCCGCACCTCGCCGCCGGGCTTCACCAGCCGGGTGCCCACGCCCAACCCCTTCACCCCGGAGGCGATGACGGTGACGATGTAGTTGTGCACCGCCACCCGCTGCTGGCCATCGGTGGCCTCCACGGAGAAATCGTAGCGACCGGGGCGATCCGGCGTGCCGGAGATGATGGCGTTGTCCGTGGTGGACGGCTCCAACGCCAGCCCCGACGGCAGGGTCCCCGCGCGGATGCGCCAGCGCACCGGCGTCGCCACCGGGCTGCCGCTCAGGTCGAGCGCGGAGACCAGCTGGAGGTAGCTCGCGCCCACCCAGGTGTCCGGCAGCTGCGCGGTGACGATGCTGAAGGGCGCGCGGTCGATGATGCGGGTGACGAACGCGCGCTCGTCGACGTTGCCCACCAGGTCCGTGCACCGCACCACGAAGATCCGCTCGGTGCCGACCTCCTCGGTGGGCGTCCCCGACAGCGAGCCGTCGTCCGTCAGCACCAGCCCCGGGGGCAGCACGCCCTGCACCACCTCGAAGCGGTACCCGCCCGCGCCGCCCACCGCGCCGATCTGCGCGAAGTACGCCCGCCACTGCACCGGCGCCGGCAGCGCCGCGTCGCGGATCTGCAGCGAGCCGGTGGGCGCCGACACCCGCAGCGGCACCGCCACCGTCACCGTGCGCTCATTGGAGCTGAGCTGGAGCAACACCGGCCGGGCGCCCGCTTCACCGGGCGTTCCAGAGATGACGCCGTCCGCAGACAGCGACAGTCCGGTCGGCAGCGACGCGGCGTCGGCCAGCGCCCAGGCGTAGACCCCGTTGCCGCCGTTGGCCTCGAGGCGGGCCCAGTAGGGGAGCCCCACCGTGCCGTCGGGCAACAGCGCGGTGCCCAGCGACAAGCTGGCGGGGACCACCTGCATGAGCTGCCCGGCGAGGCCGTTGTTCTCCTCGTTCGCCTCCTCCACCACGCCGCTGGAGTCGACCAGCACGCCCACGTAGTACTGCGCCGCCGCCACCGTGGCCGGGAGCCGCACCAGCTCGGTCGCGGTGTCGAACTGGCCCACCGCCAGGTTGACCTCGCCCTCGAGCGCCTCGCCGGAGGTGGTCACCCGTGTCATGGGGATGTCCTCGGCGGTGATGGTGGAGTTGGCCGACAGGTAATAGCGGTACTTCACCGGCGCGCCGTCGCGGTTGCCGTAGTTGGCGAAGGTGCGGGTGACCGGCACCACCTCGCCGGCGCCGCCGCGCGTCGGGTTGAGCATCCCCACCGGGAGATAGTCGGGCGCCGGGGGGCGCCCCACCACCGGCGACGAGGACTTGAAGTTGTTCGCGCCGTCCTGCTCCACCAGCCCCGGCGCCACCGCCGCGCCGAAGAAGAAGTACGGCTGCATGGGCAGCGGCGTGCCGTTGAGCCGGTGCGTCGGCACCACCGCGTCGGGGATCACCACCCAGCGCGACTCCTCGGGCGCGAAGCTCCCGGCGTCGATGCTGCCCACGAAGGGGTCCGTGGCGCCGTTGAGCAGCTCGTTCTCGGACATGTAGAAGACGAGGCGCACCTGGGGCGCCGTCGCCCCGCCGATGTTCGACACCAGCGCCTCGAAGCGCGAGGGCTCTCCGAGGAAGACCTGGCTGACCTCCTCGATGGGCGGCGCGCTGCGCATCACCCGCACCTGACTGACCACCAGGTCCGCCTGGCGCACCTGCATGCTCGAGGTGCTGCTGACCACGTTGTTGAGCTCGCTGAGCTCGACGATGGCCCCCACCTCCGGACCGTCGTCGAGGCGCAGCAGCATGAAGTAGTTGTCGGGAGGGACCGTGCCCGGCATCACGAAGGAGAGCGTCTGCTGCACCTGCTGGCCCCCCGCCACGTTGATGGTCTGCGAGGTCAGCAGCACGTCGTCGGCCGACAGATCGCCGTCGAACGACGCGTACAGCTTCACGTTCACCGGCCCCGCAGCGGCGAAGCCCTGGTTGCTGAAGCGCACCTCCACCTCGACCTGATCGGACGGCCCGGCCACGGTCGGCGGCGACACCCGCTCCGCCACCAGATCGACCCCGGCGGCGTACGGCACCGAGGAGGTGATGATGTTGTTGAACGGGTTGGTCTCCGCCCAGCCGCCGTCCGCCAGCAGCGGCGCGGCGATGGCGGCCATCACGTACCAGCTC
>CALNBU010000842.1 GCA_937875615.1 uncultured Archangium sp. | reverse complement strand
GGGCGCGGGCGCGGGCGTGGGTGGGCTGGCCGCTGGGCGCGGCGGTGGTGGCGGCCTTCGCGTGGGGGTCGGTGCATGAGGGGTGGGCGAAGCAGCGGGCGCTGGCCGAGGCGGCGCAGGGGCACTTCCACGTCAGCTTCTCGAAGGCGGTGGGGCAGGCGCTCGACGCCCTGACGCCGGAGCGCAGCGTGGTGTTGTTGGACCGCGACCGCGACGCGCCGGCCAGCCACGAGGTGCACAACCTCCTCTTCTGGTCGAACCGGCTGGTGTTGTCGGGGCGCGACCCGCGCGACTACCCCGAGCACGGCTTCCACCCCTGGTTGGTCTCGCCCACCGCGGAGCCCTTCGAGCCGTTGCCGGTGCCGGCCTCGGCCTGGCTGCGCGCCTACGACGTCTCGAAGCCGGCGGCGGTGGCGCCGGTGCCGCCGGGCCTCACCCCGCTGGCCGCGCGGGTGGGGCGCATGGAGGTGGTGGGCTACGCGCACGAGCCCTCGTCCGCCGGCGGCGCGTCGCGCTACGCCTTCATCGTGCGCCCTGGCGGCGAGGCGAGGCACCCGCGCTTCCGCTTCCTGCTCGCTGATGGGACGCAGCGCGAGGTGGCGCCCACCGCGCCGCTCAAGCACCCGAAGCACCTCGCCGCTGCGGCCTGGTACGTGCTGCCGGTGGTGGGGCCGCCGGCCGCGGAGGTGACGGGCGTCGAGGTGTTGCCTCCCTGAGGGGCCCGCGGGCGCGCTACGCTGCGCGCCGTGGAGTTGTCACGTCTGCGGCAGAAGGTCTGGAACGGAGAGGTGCTCACCGACGCGGAGCTCTCCGCGCTCTCGCTCGCCGCGCAGCGCGAGGGCGGCCCCACCTTGCGCACCACGGTGGCGCAGGCGCTCATCAACGCCGACGCCATCGCGCAGGCGATTTCGATTCTCGAGGGGGTGCGCCGGGACTTCCCCCGAGACGCGCAGGCCCACCTGGCCCTGGCGCGGGCGCTCATCAGCCAGGAGAAGTGGAGCGAGGCCGAGGCGCCGTTGAGCGCCGCCCTGGCGCTCAACCCGGGAGACCCGGAGCCGATGAAGGCCCAGGCCACCCTCTCGCTGCGCCGCGGAGAGTGGGCGCGCGCCCGCGCGCTGGTGCAGGCGGTGCTCGAGGTGGATCCACTCGACGAAGAGGCCCGGCTCCTCCAGGGAGAGGTGGAGCGCCTCGCGCCCGCGGAGCTCGACGCAGGTCCGCCGGTCGACGACTTCACCGCCGCGCTGCTGGAGCGCCTGCGCGCGCAGTCCACGCCCCACGTGGTGGCCCGCGGGCAGCTGGCCATCCGTCTCGGAGGTGGCGGCGTGGCCCGCTTCGACCTCGACGCGCTCTTCCGCGAGTCCGCGCGCCTCGGCCACGACGCCCGGGAGGCCGCCGCGCTGGTGGCCCGCGACCTCGCCGAGCGCACGCTGGGGTTGCCGCCGGGGCGCCTGCAGCTCCTCGCGCGGGTGTTGCCGGTGCTGCGCGACTCGTCCTTCCTGGAGCGCGGTGAGGGTCTGGCCCGCCGCGAGGGCCCCGCCGGACTGTGGTTCTTCTACGTCATCGAGAACCCCGACTCGTTGCTCTACGTGCCCGAGGGGCTGGTGGCCCAGCACCGGATTTCCCTGGAGCAGCTCGACGAGGCCGCGTGGAAGAACCTCGAGGTCCGCCCCGCGGCGGTGCGGGCGCTGGAGCTGGTGGACGGCGGGCTGCGCTTCTCCGAGTCACCCACCGGCCTGTGGGCGCTGGCGG
Organism: uncultured Archangium sp.; assembly: GCA_937875615.1. GTDB lineage: Bacteria > Myxococcota > Myxococcia > Myxococcales > Myxococcaceae > Archangium_A. The sequence goes on along the minus strand of CALNBU010000842.1, from coordinate 13,560 downwards.
CCGGCGATGGCCACGACGCCGCGCGCCTGCTGACGGCCCCGCATCAGGCGGCGCTCGAGGCGGCGTGCGGGCGCGGCCCGCTGCGCGTGTACCTCGGCCTGCGGGAGCTGGTGCTGTGCTGTCGGGAGTCCGACGAGGTGTCGACGCAGCGCCTCGACGTGCTGGACGCGGCCCGCGAAGGCATCGCCGGCGCCTGGCGGCTCCACGAAGGCCGGCTGGCCGCCGTGGCGGGGTAGGGAGGAAAACGGCGCGCCGTCGCGTTACAACCGGCGCATGTTCACGCTGACGCTCGCCCTCCTCGCCGCCGCACCCCAGCCGAAGTTGTCCGTCGAGGTCGACCGACTCAAGCAGGAGCTGGTGAGCCTCAAACAGGAGAACGAGGCGCTGCGCGGCCGCCTCGAGTCCCTGGAGAAGCTCGAGGCCCGGCTCTCGAAAATCGAGCAGCGCGTCGCCGCCGAAGACGAGCGCCGCGACAACCTGGTGCAGGTGCGCGCCACGGTGGAGGCGGTGGTGCAGCAGCTCCGCTCCGGCGACAAGAAGGGCGTCGACCAGCGCCTCGCCGAGTCGGTGAAGCTGGCGCCGCCCGACGTGGCCCGCTTCCTGGTCACGGCCCGCGAGGCGCTGGCCCGCGATGACCTCGCCAACGGCCGCGCGGTGTTGACGTTGTGGTTGGCCACCACCACCCCGTGAAGGGCGTCAGCGCGCGGTGAGCGGGCCGGCCACCTCGTAGCCGCCCGCCTGCGCCTGGACGCGCGTCACCTGCATGGTGGCGTGCGCGCCGCCCAGGGTGACGTTCATCACCGCGCCCACCGGCGGCTCCATGCTGGCGTGGAAGCGCAGGCCCTCGTTCGAGACGTCGCAGGTCCGGCCCTCGAAGGCCACGCCGCTCTCTACGTCCACCACCGCCACCTGGTCGGAGCTGCTGCGCCTCGGGGTCGCTCGTTGTTCGCTCATGTGGCGCACGCTACGGCCCTGTCTCCCGCGGTCAAAAAATCACCCGGGAGCAGGGCGTCGGTGCGTCAGAACTGGTTCCAGAGGTACTGGTTCGTCACCTCGTGGTGGAACTGGATTTCCGGCACCTTCACCAGGGAGCCCAGCGCCTTGGGGCAGCGGTCGGCCTGGGCCTGCTTGAGCTCGGCGTACTTGCCGGCCACCGACTCACCCAGCGCTTCGGCCATGTACTTGCTGCTCTTGAAGAGCCGGATGCCGTCGTAGATGTTGTCGGGGAGGAAGCGGGTGCGGCTGCGCTTGCTCTCGTCGGCGGCCTCCGGGGCCGGGCCCTCCAGGGCGGTGCGGGCCAGCGCGTAGAACACCAGGTAGGGGTTGGCGTCGGCGCCCACGCTGCGCACCTCGATGCGCGCCGACTTCTCGTCGCCGGTGGGGATGCGCACCATCGAGCCGCGGTCGTTGGCCGAGGCCTTGATTTGGTTCGGCGCCTCGAAGTGGGGGTCGAGCCGGCGGTAGGCGTTCACCGAGGAGTTCAGCACCAGGCACAGGTCATCGGCGCTGTGGAGGATGCGGCCGATGGCGTCCCAGCCGGCCTTGGAGAGCCGCTCCTGGCCGTTGGGGTCCCAGAAGAGGTTCTGCCCGCCCTTGTTGAAGGACATGTTGGTGTGCATGCCGGTGCCGTTGACGCCCATCACCGGCTTGGGGAGGAACGACGCGGTGCAGTCGTACTTGGCGGCCACCTGCCGGCAGAGCAGCTTGTAGAGCTGCACCTGGTCGGCGGTGATGAGCGCCTCGGCGTAGGTGAAGTTCATCTCGAACTGCGAGGGCGCGACCTCCGGGTGGTCCTTTTCATTCTGGAAGCCCATGGCGCGCTGCACCTCGGCGGCCGAGTCGATGAAGGCGCGCAGCTTGTCGCCGGGGAGCGCGTGGTAGTACCCGCCGATGCTCACGTACTCGAAGCGCCCGTTCTCGTGGTAGTGGCGCTCGGCGTCGCGGCCGTTGAAGAGGAAGCCCTCGATTTCGGGGGCCACGTGCACCACCAGCTGCTCCTTGCGGTACATCTGCTCGGTCCACTGCTTCAGGCGGCCGCGGAGGTCTGACGCGTAGGGCTGGCCCTCGCGGTTCAGCACCTCGGAGAAGACCAGCACCTTGCCGGGGCCGAAGATGTCCGAGGGCAGCCAGTAGAAGGCGCTCCAGTCGATGCCGAGGCGGAGGTCCGATTCATGCTGCGACGAGAAGCCGCGCACCGACGAGCCATCGAAGGTGAGGTTGTGCTGGCTCTTGAGGAGGAACTTCTTGTCGTAGTCCAGCATGTGCAGCCGACCCTCGAGGTCGGTGAAGCACACCGTCACCGCCTTGATGCGCTTCTCGTCGGTGAGGTACTTGAGCCGCGCCTCCATCAGCTTCCCCGGGTCCTCGCGGTTGGCGCGCGCCTGCTTTAGCGCGAGGTTCCGCTCCTCCAGCTCGTCGTAGGGAATCTCCAGGAAGTCGCGCAGGGCAGTGGTGGGCATGGTGTCCTTGATTTCGTTGTGATTCAGATAAATCGAGCATTTTTTGCTCTCGGGTCGGCGTATTTAATCTTCGGCACCGAATATTCAAGTTCAAGCTGCGGCAACGCGGAAACGTCGCTAGAGCAGCTGGACCATGGTGAAGGCACACTTTCTGGCGCCCCCGTTCGGACTCCCCGACGGCCGGGACGCGCGGTTGATGCGGGCCCTGGGCGACGACGACTGGGCCTCGGCGGCGACGCTCCTGCGCGACGTGGTGACGCCAGAGACCACCGAGTGGAAGTGGCTGGTGTTGCTGGCCTACGTGCGCTTCCGCGACGCGGCGGAGGTGCTGGTCGACGAGCTGGCGGCGGCGGCCCGGGAGGCGCTGACGTTGCTCGACCGGGCGGCGAAGGCCGGGGCGCCCTTCGAGGCGGTGGCGCCGCTGCGCGACGCGGCGGAGGCGGCGCTGGACGCCCTGAGTCGCGAGGAGGCCGCGCTGCTGCACCGCTGGCAGCACCAGCGCGCGGGGCTGAGCGCCGACGAGCTGGAGCACCTGGCGTTCCTCCTGCGCGGCGACGCGCCGGCCCGGGCCGCGGAGGTCTTCGATGCGCTGGACGCGGTGCGGCCGTCTCCCGGGGCGAAGGCGCTGGCGGCGCTGTGCCGCGGCGGCGACGGCGCGACGCTGGAGGGGTTGCTGAGCGCGCCCTGGGAGAAGCCGGAGCGGCTGGTGCTGGAGGAGCTGGAGACGGCGCTGCTGCTGCGCGCCACCGGCCCTGCCTTCACGGCGCTCTGGCAGCAGGCGGAGGCCAACGGGCGAAGGCTCGACTTCCCCTTCCCGTCGGCCTGGCCGAACCAGGAGCGCCTCTTCTTCCGGGCCTGGGCGCTGGGGGACTACGCGCTGGCGCGGCGGGTGGGGCAGCACCTGCGGGACGCGCGCGGGGAGCTCCCGCAGGCGCTCGCGGCGCAGCTCGACGCGGCCGGGGCCCGCGAGGCGGTGTGAGGCGCCCGGAGTCGGCTTTTCCTGAATTTTGGTGAGACCGAATTCATCGGGCCGCATCTGGCGGGCCATGAACAAGACTTTGCACATCGGGCTCTGGGTGGTGCAGGCGCTGCTGGCGCTGGCCTTCCTCGGGGCGGGCTTCATGAAGTTGACGACCCCCATCGACGAGCTGGTGAAGGCGGGGATGACCTGGGCGCAGGACCCCTTGTGGTTGGCGCGCTTCGTCGGCGCCGCGGAGTTCGCCGGTGGCCTGGGGCTGATTCTTCCCGCCGCGCTGCGCATCGCGCCGAAGTTGACGGGCGTGGCGGCGGCGGCGCTGACGCTGGTGATGGTGCTGGCCGAGGTGGTGCATGTGCGCCTGGGCGACGGCGTAGGGCAGATGGTGCCGGCCTTCGTGCTGGGCGCACTCTCGGCCTTCGTCGCCTGGGGCCGCCTCAAGGCCGCGCCGATTGCGCCCCGCGGGTGAATGTTCGGGCGCGCCCGTCGTCCCGGCGCGCATGCTGGCCTGGCTCCTCGCGCTGGTGGTGTCGAACACCGTCTACGCGTGGACCGACGCCCAGGGCCTCACCCACTACACCGATGACCCGACGCGGGTGCCGGCGGGCGCGCGGGTGCGCACCACCGCCGGCGCGCACATCTCGGTGGTGCCGTCCGGCGCCGCGCAGTTCTCCGGACGCCAGAGGGCGGCGGCGACGCCGGTGGTGAAGCCCGCCGCGTCGAAGACGGCGTGCGACGTGCTGCGAGAAGACATCGTGGTGCTGGAGCGGCAGGTGGCCGCGTCGCTGACGGTGAAGACCGTCACCACCGACAGCGCCTCGTGGACGCCCCAGCGCGACGTCAGGGAGGCGCTGTTGGCGTGTCAGCCGCCGGCGCTCGACTTCGCGTTGAACGAAGGGCAGCTGGCGCACTGCGTGTGGAGCCGGTTGGACGGCGGCGACGCGGTGGCCGCGCCTACGCCTGCGCCGGCGCAGCGGCTCGACGAGGCGAGGGCCCGGCTGCGCGACCTCGAGTGGAAGGGCTGTCGCTGAGGCGACAGTCGGGTCAGGGCTTCACGGCTTCGAGGAGCTGCTCGACCAGCTTCACGCTGGTCAGTCCCTCTGATTCGGCGTGGAAGTTGGGCAGCACGCGGTGCCGCAACACCGGCCGCGCCATGGCGCGCACGTCGTCGACGGAGGCGGCGAAGCGCCCCGACAGCACCGCGCGGGCCTTGGCTCCGATGACGAGGTACTGGCTCGCGCGCGGGCCGGCGCCCCAGGCCACGTTCTTCGCCACGAAGTCCAGCGCGCCGGGCTCTTTGGGGCGGGTGGCGCGGGCCAGCTCCACCGCGTACTTCACCACGTGGTCCGGCACCGGCACGCGGCGCACCAGCTCCTGAAGTCGGAGAATCTGCTCGGGCGAGAGCACCCGCTGCAGCGTCGCGGCGCCGAGCCCGGTGGTCTGCTTCACAATCTGGACCTCCTCTTCGGCGGTGGGGTAGCCCACGTCGACCAGCAGCATGAAGCGGTCGAGCTGCGCCTCGGGCAGGGGGTAGGTGCCCTCCTGCTCGATGGGGTTCTGGGTGGCGAAGACCAGGAAGGGCGGCTCCAGCGGCCAGGTGCGGCCCGAGGCGGTGACCCGCCCTTCCTGCATGGCCTGCAGCAGCGCGGCCTGCGTCTTGGGCGGCGTGCGGTTGATCTCGTCGGCCAGCACGATGTTGGCGAACACAGGCCCCTTCAGGAAGCGGAAGGCGCGCCTGCCGGTCGCCTGATCCTCCTCGAGGATGTCGGTGCCGGTGATGTCCGACGGCATCAGGTCGGGCGTGAACTGCACCCGGTTGAAGGAGAGGTTCAACACCTCGGCCAGGGTGCTGATGAGCAGCGTCTTGGCGAGGCCGGGCACGCCCACGAAGAGGCAGTGCCCGCGCGAGAAGAGCGAGATGAGGAGGTGCTCGACCACCTCGCGCTGCCCCACCACCCGCTTCTCGAGTTGCTCCACCACCGAGGCGCGCGCCGCGGCGAGCTCCTCCACGGCCTTCACGTCTTCCTGACCCAGCTCACTCATCGCTGGGCGGAGTTGTAACCGTCGCTCTCCTACGGGTCGAACTGAATCACCATGGGGCTGAAGCGGGAGTCGCGCGAGGGCCCGGGGTTGCGACAGACGGCCTGCACGTTGTTCCCCACCAGCCGCAGCGCCGCCCGGAACGAGCCGGCGCGGTCTTCATTGGTGTTGAAGAAGCTCGACTCTCCGCCGGACTGGCCGCCCGGTCCCTGGCCTGCCAGCAGCGGCAGCGCGCGGTGCGAGAAGGTCGCCATCGGCTGTGTCGCGGTGAGGAACTCGTTCGCGCCGGAGCCGCTGAAGGGGAGCTCCCCGTGCTGCACGGAGGAGTTGCCTGGCAACTGCACCAGCTCCCAGCGCACGTCGACGGGGCCGTTGTCGCAGTCGTCGGAGCCGAGGCCTCGCGAGAAGCTCAGCGAGCCATCAGGGTTCACCATGCCGCGCACGCCGCGCTTGCACAGCTCGGAGTAGCCGTTGTCGGCGTCGGCCGGAGCGCGCGTGGACAGGAGCAGGAACGAGCGGGCGTTGGTGGTGGGGCCTCCTGTCGGCGTCACCGAGGCCGTGCCGGCGTCGGCGGCGAGGGTGAGCTCGCCGCGGCGCACGCTGGCCCCCTGCCACGACACCACCTGCAGCGCGTAGTTCAAGGTGGCGCCGGTGGCCGCGCGCTGCAGCGCCACGAGGTTGTTGCCCTCGAGGTGCGCGGTGGCGAAGTCGTCGGCGCTGTGGTCGCCGCCGGAGGTCCAGCTCGAGAAGAGCACGAACGAGTCGTCGGGGTTCACCACGTCGATGCTCACGCCGGCGTCGTCCGCCGCCGTGTTGCCCACGCGCTGCTGCACGCTGACGCCGCCGTCGGCGTAGCCGGTGGCGAAGGAGACCACCTGGTAGCGAATCTTCACCGCGGCGTCGGGCGAATCGGAGGTGCCCTCGCGCCGGCACACCACCGCCGCGTCGCCGGTGGCGTCGAGGAAACAACCGACGTTCTCCAGCGACGGCGCGTCAGCGGCGGCCGTCGACGAGAAGACCACGAAGGAGCGGGAGAGGTCGTTGCCCGGAATGGGCGGGGAGAGCTCACAGCGCACCTCGTTCCCCGTCGCCAGGTCGCAGTCGGCGCTGCGCACCAGGGGCAACGCGGTGACGCTCGCGGTGTCGTCGGCGGAGCCGTTGGTCTGGTCGCTGGCGGTCAGCGTCGCGGTCTCGCTGTCGGAAGAGTTGCCGCGTACCCACACCGTGCGCTGGGCCACGCCGGCGTCGAAGGTCACGTTGACGGTGAGGGAGCGGGAGCCACACTCGGGCCCGGTCTGGGGCTCCACGATGCCGTTGTCGCTGGAGAGGGAGACGGTGATGGGGCCGCCCCGGGTCAGCAGGTTGCCCTGGTCGTCGCGGCGGTGCAGCACCATGGGCAGGCAGCCGCCGGCCTCGATGCTCGCGGTGTTGGGAGACAACAGCAGCGAGCCCTGGGCGCCGGTGACGGCGAGGGTGTGGGCCGGCGTGGCGCTGCCGACCGAGGGGGCCACGCCCACCGCGCCGGAGCTCGAGCCCGTCGCCGAGACGAAGAACTCGCCCGACTGGATGTTGGAGGCCGCCAGTTCGGAGGGAGGCGGGGTGACGCAGGTGTCATCACCATAGAAGGCCGCGCCCAGGCCGGCCGCCGCTGAAGGGGTGAGGGTCCAGCCGCCCGCCGGCGCCGCGGCGACGTTGCCGAAGAAGTCGCGCGAGCCCACCCTGCCGAGGCTGACGCAGGCGAAGCGAGTTACCGATGTGGGGGGCGGGGTGGTCCACACCAGCCGGGAGGCCGCGAGCGGCGTCACCACCCACGACTGCGCCGCGGTGGACGCCGGGGTGGTGGTGGTAGCGAAGAGCCGCATCGGCTCGCCCGCGGGGGTGGCGCGCACGCTGCGGAAGCCGAAGGAGCGGGTGGGCTGGGCGCTGCTCAGCTCCAGCTGCGAGCCGGGGAGCGTCGTGTCGCACGCGGTGTTGGTGGAGAAGATGCTCCCGCCGCCTTCCGCGAGGCCTCCGTCGGTGGAGAAGACGACGTTCACCGGGGTGCCGGGCGTGACCCGGTTGTCGAACCGGTCGCGGAGCTCCACCGAGGCGCCGAGGCAGTTGCCGGCGGACGTGGTGCCGCCGTCGGCGGTGAAGCTGACGTGCTGCGCGTCGGTGGGGCTCACCGCGACAGCGCGGGAGCCGAGCGCGGCGCCGAGCGAGACGGTGATGCTGCCGGCGTCGGCGCGCGTGCCGTACAGGAAGAGGTTTCCCGAGAGGGGGCTGCCGTCGCTGAAGGGCGTGGTGGAGGCGCTCGGCGAATCGTCGTCGCAGTCGGTGGTGCTGGTGTGGAAGGACAGGCCCGGCAGCGAGGTGCTCACGTTGGCGTTCACCGTGCCGCGGAGCACCGCGTTCCCCCACTGGTCGACGCGGCGCGCCTGGACCGGGCCGTTGCAGGTCCCCGCCACGAGCGGCTGCGGGAGCGTGCCCTCGATGGTCAGGGCGTGCACGGCGCCGGGGGCCACGTCGAAGCTCACCGAGGGCGAGCCGGCGCTGCCACCGTCGAAGACCAGCTGGAGCCCGGTGCCGGCGGTGAAGGGCCGCACCGAGAGGTTGGCCTGATGCGCGGCGGCGGCCATGTTCACGCTGCTCCCCGGGAGGCCTTCGCAGCCGAACTGGCCGTACACGCCGGCGTCGAAGAAGGGCGTCGCCCCGAAGTCGGTGGCGCCCGCCACCGGCGTGGGGTTGCCCACCGCGTCGGTGAGGCGGAGCTGGAGGTCGACGCAGTCTCCCGCGTCGGCGCTCACCGCGGTGGGCGTCACCCGCAGCACCGGCGGGCCGGCGTCGACGGTCAGGCGCAGCGGCGCGTTGACCGAGCCCAGCTGCACCGTGAAGTCGTAGGTGTTGGCGACGTTGGCGCCGAGCGAGAAGCTGCGCGCGCTGGTGTTGGCGGCCAACAGCACCAGCCCGGCGCCGCAGGCGGCGTCAGGGCCGAGGCGCAGGTTGGGTTGTGCGGGCGCCAGGGTCAGCTCGCGCTCGGTGGTGAAGCTCGCGGCGTTGCGAAAGCGGTCCTCGGTGCGGGCGCTGAACACCGCGCAGCCGGGGCCGGCGGTGACGTGTCCCGCGTCGGGTGACAGCACCAGGGCCATGGGCGGGCCCGCGCGGAGGGTGTGGCCATCGACGCCGCCGTCCACGGGGAGGGAGCTGCTGGCCCGCAGTCCGAAGGCGGTGCGGGCGCGGGTGCCGGAGAAATAGACGCTGGCGCTGGCGCTGCCCGGGGGGATGAAGATGCTGGAGCCGCCGTCGAGGCAGGACTCGACGTTGGTGCTGTAGCGGAGGTCGGCGTTCTCGCCCGGGTTGGCGAGGTCGAAGGTCACCGTCAGGCCGCCGGCGCCGGCCGCGGCCGGGTTTCCCGCCGTGTCGCGGACGCGAAGCGCGAGCGGCGTCGGGACACAGTTGCCCACCACGAAGTCCTGCCCGGTGCCGGTGAAGTCGAGCGACGCCGGCGGGCCGGCGGCCACGGAGACGGTGAAGAGCCCCGTGGGCAGCACGCCGGGCAGGTTGGTGTCCACGGTGAGGGTGCCCGTGGCCTGCGTGGTGCCCCGCAGCGGCAGGGTGCGGTGGCTGGTGCCCGCCGCGAGCGGGTACGTGGTGTCGGAGTCGAGACAGTCGGGGGAGTTGTGGAAGGTGACGTCGGCGAGGGAGGCGGTGGGCTGCGGCGACAGCAGGGTGTTCGCCGGAGCGGGGGCGTCGTTGTCGAAGGCGTCGACGAGCGTCACGCCCAGGGCCTGGTTGTCACACACGTCGGAGGCGAGGGCGACCTCGGGCCGGTCGAGGCGCAGGGCGTGCGGCTCGGCGGGGGCGATGATGAAGGCGTGCGTGGCCACGCCGGCGTCGCCGTCGATGCGCGTCGCCGAGACGGCGTAGTTGCCGGCCTTGGTGTGCTTGACGTGCAGCGCCTGCTGCCCCTGCCCCGGCGCGAAGAGGAGCGGCGAGGACAGCGTGTCGCAGCCGGGCGCGAAGAGCACGTCCTGGTGAGGGCCGGCCACGTCGAGGTTCACCGAGAGGCCGCTGGCGGGCGCGAGCGTGGGGCGGCCCGAGGCGTCGAGCAGCCGCAGCGTCATCGGCTGGCTGCTGCAGGTGCCGGCGGTGACGCTGGTGACGCTGTCGGTGCTGAAGGCGAGGGCGGTCACCGGGGTGGGGCGCAGCGGCACCGGGGTGTCGGTGACGGCGGTGGTGAGCGCGTCGCCGCGGGCGAAGACGTCGGCCTCCAGGTGCACGTTGCCGTCGCCGTACACCGGCCCCCGGGAGCGGGCGAAGAGCTGCAGGGTGCTGCTGTTATGCGAGATGGTGAGGTTGGTGACCTCGGTGACGCCGACGCAGCCGGTGAGGACCTCCAGGTCGGTGCCCGCCAGGCGCACCGGCGTGTTGCGCACCGCCGGCGCCACGCCGCCATCGGCGCCGCGCAGCTCGTAGACCAGCGGGAAGCAGGCGTGGCTCTCCTGGACGAAGAGGCCGCCGTCGGCCTGGAGGCCCGAGGCGGAGGGCGCGCCGCCGTCGACCAGCACCAGGCGCGTGGGCGGGTTGGCGCACGCGCTGGCGACGTCGGAGGGGCGGGTACAGAAGGGGTCATCGCAGCCGAAGTAGCCGTTGCAGTCGGTGTCTTCGTCGTGCGCCGCGCAGCGCTGGGTGGCGGCGGGGTTGATGTGCCGGGCCAGGTCGTTGCAGTCGCTGCCGCCCTTCTTGTCGTCGATGAAGCCATCGCCGTCGCTGTCGAGGTCCGAGCCGGGCAGGCCGAGGTCGACGGTGACGGTGTTGAAGAGTCGCTCGGGGAACTCCGCCGGGGTCATCGCGCTGCGGGCGCCGAGGCACCCGGAGCCATCTTCTGCGCAGGTGCCCACCAGGCCATCGACGCGGAGGAAGATGCGCTGCGGCCAGGTCTCGCCCTTGCGCACCGCCACCACCGCGGTGTTGTCGGCGGGCCGCTCGAAGGAGGCGCTCTCGAGGAACTCCGCTCCGGCCTGGTCGCGGAAGACGTCCAGCCGCAGCCGGTCGGCCTTCACCTCGGCCTCGACGAGGATGTCGACGCGCAGCCCGGGGACCGGCGCCTCGCAGGCGGTCAGCGCCAACACCAACACCCACCACTCCGGTCTCGCAGCTCGACGTGCCATTGCGGGTCGAGAAGGTAGCACGACACCTACCTTTCGCCTCGAAGCCGGCCGAAGTGAGTCGATGTAGGTGCACATCCTTCACGGGAGATTTTCGCGGGCGGGAGTGGATCAGGAGGAAACAAACCACGTGCTCGCACAGAGAACCCCTTTGTCCCTCACGAGAGAAAAGGAGTTCTTCGATGCTCAGAGTCAATTCCCGTGGAAGCGATGTGACCCGGCTGCAGCAGACGTTGACCGAGCGGGGCTTCAGCCCGCGTGGGGTCGACGGCGCCTTCGGCAACAACACGCGCGCGGCGGTGATGGCGTTTCAGCGTGCGCAGGGACTCACGGCTGACGGCATCGTCGGTCCTGACACGGCGCGGCGGCTCTTCGGCTCGAGCGACGCGAAGTACTACGACGGCGTGAGCGACTTCCAGTCGGGCTCCACCACCGGTCCGGGCAACGTGACGTCGGGCGGCGGGTGGGGCGGCTCGGAGCGCGTGGCCGACACCGCGGTCTCCATCGCCCGCTCCATGGGCATCGGCGTCTCCAGCACCAAGCGGAACCTGGCCGACACGCACCGGGTCGGCTCCACCACCGGCTCCGACCACTACACCGGAAACACCTCCGCCTACGCCGTCGACCTCCCCGCGCGCGGCGCCACCGGCCTCGACCTGGCCCGCCGCATCGCCGACGCCTACGGCATCCCGCGCTCGAACATCGGCACCTACAACCACCACACGGTGACCATCGACGGGCAGCGCTACCGCCTCCAGTTGCTGTGGAACGTGAGCGGTCACTACGACCACGTGCACCTCGGTATCCGCCGCGCGTAGGCCTTCGGGTACGCAGTGCGTCATACGGGGTCATTTGCCTCGGGTCTCATCGCCACTAGAAGCGGCACCTTCACTCCAACGAAGGAGCAACTTGTGCGATTGACGTGTGCGCTGACGACGTGTGCGGTGCTGGCGACCAGCAGCTGTGCCACCTACCAGGCGAAGTGGGACGAGAAGGTCAACACCGCCGCGACGCCCGACGATGCGGCGGCGGCGGCGTTGGTCGAAGGTGACGCGGCCTGGGAGCAACGCGGAGAGAAGGCGAAGCTGCAGGAGGCCATCGCGAAGTGGGAGGTGGGCTTCGAGAAGCAGCCTTCCGCGGAGCTGGCGGCGAAGCTGTCGCGCGCGCACTACCTGCTGGGCGATGGCTACCTCTCGCTGGAAGGCGACGAGAGCGGCCGCGACAACGAGTACCAGCGTGGCCTGGACTGGGCGACGCGCGCGCTGACCATGTCCGCGCCGGAGTTCGCGAAGGCCATGACCGAGGGGAAGAAGCACGCCGAGGCCATCACCCTGGCGCCGAAGGAGGCCGTGCCGGGCATGTACTGGTACGCCACCAACCTGGGCAAGTGGGCCGCGAGCAAGGGCTTCACCACGCGCCTCAAGTACAAGGACGACATCAAGGCCACCATGCTGCACGTGAAGGCCCTCGATGAGAATTACTTCCACGCGGCGCCCTGGCGCTACTTCGGCTCCTTCGAGGCGGTGACGGCGGGCATCGCCGGCGGCTCGCTGGAGAAGAGCGAGGAGAACTTCAAGAAGGCGGTGGAGCTGGCGCCCAACTACCTCGGCACCAAGGTGCTGTGGGCCGACTACCTCTGCACCAAGAAGCAGGACAAGGAGACCTTCAAGCGGTTGCTCGACGAGGTCATCGCCGCCGACCCGACGGTGGAGGCGGAAATCGAGGCGGAGAATCGCCTGGAGCAGAAGAAGGCCCAGAAGCTGCTGAAGGACATCGAAGACAAGTTCTGAAGAACACGACGTTCTCGAGACGCCGCGCCCGCTCCTGAACCGTTTCGGGAGCGGGCGCATCTGTATGGCTCGAAAGGAAGTGACGGCATGGCTGGCAGCACTCTGGAACTGACGGAAACCAACTTTGAAGAGACGCTGAAGAAGGGCGGCATCCTGGTCATCGACTTCTGGGCGGCGTGGTGTGGCCCGTGTCGGGCCTTCGCGCCCACCTTCGAGGCCGCGGCGGACAAGCACAACGACATCACCTTCGCCAAGGTGAACACCGACGAGCAGCGGGGTCTGGCGCAGGCCTTCGAGATTCGCGGCATCCCCACCCTGGCCGTCTTCCGCGACGGCATCCTGCTGGGCCAGAACTCCGGGGCGCTGCCGGCGGCGGCGCTGGAAGACGTCATCACCCAGGTGCGCGGCGTGGACATGGACAAGGTGAAGGCGGAGGTCGCCGCGCGGCAGAAGCCGGCCTGACGGTGGTAGAACCGCAGACCGCGTGTCGCTCGCTGCCCGCTACCTCTCGCACATCCTGGTGTTGACGCGCCGCTTCGGCGTCGACGACGAGGAGGTGCTGGAGGGCCTGTCGCTGGACGACGGCGCGCGGGTGCCGACGGACCAGCTGGTGCCCTTCCTGGAGCGCGCCCGGCGCCTCACCGGAGAGCCCGGCCTGGGCGTGTACCTGGGACTGGCGATGCGGGCCACCTGGCACGGCTACCTCGGCTTCGCGGTGTTGGCGGCGCGAGATATCCGCGAGGCGCTGCGGCTGGCGCAGCGGTTCCTCCCCACGGTGACGCCCGCGCTGGGCCTGTCGCTGGAGACGTCTGGCGGAGAGGCGCGGGTGACGCTGGAGGCGCGGGAAGACTTCGGCGCCGCGCTCGACTTCGTGCTGCCGGCCTTCGGGCTGGGGCTGTCGGCCATCGCCGACTCGCTGACCGGGAGGACGCTGGAGGGGCGGCTGGAGTTGGCGTTGCCGCTGCCCGACTGGTTTGGCCCGCTGTCGGCGACCAACCCGCGCCTGCAGCGGGTGCACTTCGGTCGGCGGGCGCACCAGCTGGTGTTCGACGAGGCCTTCCTGGCGGTGCCCTTCGCGCAGGCCGACGTGGTGGCGCAGCGCCTGGCCGCCGAGCAGTGCGAGCGCGAGTTGAACGCGCTAGATCGGA